>DAIUEM010000007.1:0-20746 GCA_036845105.1 Actinomycetota bacterium
CGCCTCGGGCTCGCGCCACGCCCCCGTCAGCCGCTCGCGCGCGATCACGCCCGCTCCTTCCGGAACCCGCCGATCAACATCCACGCGAACGCGCCCCAGAGCACCGCGATCCCGAGGTACGCGAGCGGCCACATCGCCTGCCCACCGCCGTCGCCGAGCGGCTCCTTCGACACGTCGAGCGCCATGAATGCCGCGACGGACTTGCGGCCGTTCCGCTCCTCGGCCGCGCCGTCCCAGACGGCGAACGCCACGTCCGTGTAGTCGTCGGGTGCGAGGTCGACGTTGCCCTCGCGGCCGACCGAGAGCGGCCGGGCGAACACGACCCGCCACCGGCCGTCCCGCCACTCGCCCCAGCCGTCGACGAGCGGCGTCGGGTCGGCCGTGAGCGAGCCGTTGCCGATCGCGACCAGGTTGTCGACGGGCGACGCGCGGTCCGTCACCGAGAACGGGTTCCCGGCAGCGCGCCCGGTCAGGAACGTGTCGTCCCCCTCGAACGGGTACATGTCGACGTAGCCGTTCGGGTGCAACGTCCCCTCGTCACCCTGGAACCCGCGGACGATGTCCGCCTGCCAGGCCGCCCGCCACTGCCAGACGTTGACGCCCGCCGTAGGATCGCCCATGCAGAACGCCGGCACCTGGATCGCGCCCGAGGCGGGGAACTGCACGGCGACGGCGTCCGTGAAGTCCTCGGTCGCGCCGACCGAGCGGTCGGGCTTGGGGTCCACCCACTCGACGGCGACGTACAGGTTCTCGCCGTCGTTCACGGCACGAGCCTCGATCGTCAGGCGCCGACCGCCCATCGGCGGCACGCTCTGCTGCGCCGAGAGCGCGATGTCGAGCGCCGGCACCGAGCTCCAGAACGGGTCCCACGGCTCGCGAACCGGGACGTCGTCGCCGGTCTCCATCGCGATGAGCACCGGCTCCTGCGACGCGGCCAGTCGTGTTCCGGTCATCGTGAGCACCCCGGCGGCGGCAACGGCGAGCGCCACGAGCGCCGTGCCCCGGCGGGAGGCCGTCCGCAGCCGCTCGGCGAGCACGCTCACGACGGCTCCTCGCACAGCGCGATCTCCTCCGGGCCCTCGACCGGCTCCACGGGCTCACGGGCGGTGATGGGGACCCCCGTGCGCGCGGACTCCGCACGGAGGACCTCACCAATCAACCTCCCGACCACCGCATAGGGGCTCCCGGCGCCGACCGTCCGGAGGCGCTCGGCGACGTCGGGCAGCCAGCGCAGGACGTGATCGCGCAGGAACGTCTCCTCGGCCAGCCGGCAGACCTCGGCGTGCTCGGCCTGGCCGTGCTCGAGCGCCCACGCGCGCTTGTACGCCAGGACGTGCAGGAACTCGAGCTCGACCGAGGCGTGGTCCACGCGCTCCCCGGACTCCTCGAGCCCGAACGCTCGGTAGAAGCCCCCGAGGTCGGCGAGGTCGGCCGCCTGCCGCCACACCTCGCGTCTCACGTGGTCCGTCTCGTACAGCGGGCAGTCCTGCGAGTGGACGTGCGAGAACCGGTCCCGGAACGCCTCCTCGAGCTCCACCGCCGTGACACCCGCCAGCGCGGCGGCGAGCTCCGCGAGCGCCTCGGCCACCGCCGACGGCAGCGCCTCCGAGAGCGCGAGCGCGAACGGCAGGTCCTCGTCCAGCAGATCCCGCACGGCGCTCGCCGTCGGGTATGCGAGCGCCTGCGAAAGCAGCCCGAGGACCGCGGCGCGCGCGAGCTCTCGGGAGGCCTCGAGCGCCGGTGCCGTGTCCGACCGCATCGCTCCGCTCCTCAGATCGAGTTCAGGTATTTGCCGCGCGGGCGCTCGTAGAAGGGCTCGAGCACCGGCAGCCGCACGACCTCGCCGCCGTCGCGGTCGTAGCCGATGACCGTGTCGTCGTACATCGCCCACTTCCGGCCGCCGATCGTGGCGTCCCGAACCTTCGGGCCCTTCTCGACGCGGAACTTGAAGATGATCTTCTGGGTCGTCCGGAACAGCTGGAGCACCGCGAGCAGCTCTCGGGGCGGGGCCAGGTAGGTCTCGATCGCCTCGTCCACGCCGGGGCCGAACATCTGCGTGAGGTACTCGCGCGGGACCCAGCGCGGCGGGATGTAGTAGCCGTTCGGCTCGGTCCCGAACTGCGGGTACAGAGGGAGCGCGACCTTCGCGACCTTGACCATGTAGTAGATCGGGTTCTCGGGGTCCTCGACCCACTGTCCGTCCTTGCCGATCTCCACCAGCCCCTGCATCCTGATCTTGCCGGGGCACACCGCCATGCAACGGGTCTCCATCGGCAGGCCCTCGGTGAGCGGGTCCGTGCCCTCGACACGCGGATAGCAGCCGACGCACTTCTCCGAGACGCGGGTCGTCGCCCGGTACATCGGCTTCTTGTACGGGCACTGCTCGACGCACTTGCGGTAGCCGCGGCAGCGCGACTGGTCGATCAGCACGATGCCGTCCTCGGGTCGCTTGTAGATCGCGTTGCGTGGGCACGCCGACACGCACGCCGGGTACGTGCAGTGGTTGCACAGCCGCTGCAGGTAGAAGAACCAGGGCGTGTGCGTGGGCAGCTCGGTGCCCTTCCCGTACGCACCCGGCTTGCCCTTCGGGCCCGTCGCCGTGTCCTCCCAGATGTTCGGCGCGCGCCACTCCTCGTCCGAGGGGAGGTACCCGATCGCCTCCTCCTGGCCACCCTGCGCCCTCGCGGCCTCGAAGATCGTCTGCCCCCGGTATTCGCCGTACGGCGCGTCCGGACCGGTCCGGCCGGTGTTCCACGTCTGGCCGCCCGGGTTCGCCTGCTCGAGGAGCGCGAGCAGCTTCGAGTCCCAGCCCTGCGGGTAGCCGCCGTACGGCTTGGTCTCGACGTTGTTCCACCACATGTGCTCCTGGCCCTCCGAGAAGGTCCAGGTCGCCTTGCACGCCATCGTGCACGTCTGGCACGCCAGGCAGCGGTTGATGTTGAACACGAACGCGAACTGCCACTCGGGATGCGCCTCCGGGAAGCGGTACGTCATCGGGCGGCCGAGCTGCCAGTTGTAGACCTCAGGCATCGGCCCACCCCTCCTCGAGGTCGAACGTCTCGGCGATCAGCCGCCGGATCCTCGGCTCGCCGAGCGCCTCGTACGCGTCGTGCGCGCCGCCGTAGAACGGCCGGCGGAACGTCTCGAGGATCCGGTGGGCCGGCCACCCCATCAACGCGTACTCCTCGACGAAGGTGCGGGCCATGTCGTCGAGGCCCTGCGTGTCGATCGGTCGGTCGAGCACCACGCCGACGATCTCCATCGGGTCGGACGCGTCCGGGTCGCGGAGCGGGCTCATCGGCCCACCCGCCGGACGTAGCGACCGAGCAGGTAGTCGACCATCTCGGCGCTCTCGGACCCGGGCGAGCGTCCTGTCGTCCCCGGCTTCCACTCGCCCCGCCCGCCCAGGCCGCCGGCCTCGGCGAACTCGACCTTGACCAACGTCTCCTTCGGCACCGTGTTCACCGCGTGGTTGTCGGCCTCGTAGCCGAAGACGAAGTGCTGCGCGTCCTTCGACTTGTGGAACAGGTTGTCGGTCTGGTGCATCGGCATCGACCAGTCCCGCGTCAGCGACTGGTGCGAGCCGTAGCGGAACGAGGACTGGTACCCGGTGTCCTCGGAGACCGCGCGGCCGTCGGACCGCGACTCGTGGGCGAGGACCGTCTTCTCCGTCGGGATGAACGGCGCGTGCTTGATCATCACGACGTCGTAGGGGTACGCAGGGTTGAACTTCACCCGGACCATCAGCCGCGAGACCTTGTAGAACCAGTCGTCCGGTTTCCACCCGCGGTAGGGACGGTCGGCCGGGTTCGCGTCCACGTGGACGTAGTCGCCCTCGTTCAGGCCGAGATCCTTCGCGGCCTCGGGGTTGATGTGCATCTGATGCTCGGCGACGCCGGCCTGCCGCGTGTCGGTCCGGTGGGGATCCGAGAAGTCGCTCGACCACAGGAAGTGCCAGTCGGTGACCGCCCACTGCGAGTGGGTGCTGTGCCGCTGCTTCGGCGTCATCAGATAGAAGCGGAACCCCTGCTCCATCAGCGGGTTCGTGGTCGCCTTGACCTCGTCCCACGCCATCTTCACGTTGCGGACGGTGCGCTCGTCCCAGCCCATCGCATCGAGCGGGATGCCGTAGTCCTCGGGCCGGACCAGTGGGTTCGTGCTGACGATCACGTTCGGCAGGTACGGGGTGGCCTCGGGCCCCTCGCGGTGCACGATGAAGTTCTCGCCGTACTCGATCGCCTCGGGGATGTCGCAGTAGGCGTTCAGCCGTCCGGTGTCGGTGAAGAACGGGACGTGGTCGTGGATCTGCTCGTAGAAGGGGATCCGCGGGTACGTGCGGAACATCATCAGCGCGACGCCGGGCTCCCCGTACCCGCCCTCCATCAGGGTGTCGTAGTCGTAGTCCGCGGTCGTCGCCGAGCCGCCGAGCAACCGCTTCAGGTAGACATCGCGCTTCCCCTCGAACTCGAACTTCCAGTGGTCGCGGAACCGCTCGTCGCCGGTCTCCTCCGCGAGCGCCGCGGCGACGCCCGCCATGATCGTCATGTCGTCCTTCGTGTCGTAGACGGGCTTGATGCCGCCCTTCCACACCTGCAGGAACGGGTTCGAGCACGAGGCCGTGACCTCCAGGTCCTCGAACTCGAGCCAGGAGTTCGCCGCCAGGACGACGTCCGCGTACTCGCAGGACGAGGTCATCTCGATGTCCTGCGAGACGATCATGTCGATCTTCGGATTGACGTTGAACAGCATGTCGTAGGCGTGCTTCGCGTTGTTCAACAGGTTCACGTTGGTGAACCACAGGACCTTCGTGGGCGTGGGCATGTGGGTCTCGCCGGTGAAGACCTTGCGCCCGACCTTGGGCGTCTCGACCACGAGCGGCACGTCGCCGTGGTTCCAGTAGGCCGGCTCCTCGCCCTTCGCGTGCTTGACGACCGTAACCTCCTTCGGCGACGCGGCGGGGTCGAGGTTCTGCGCGAACGGATCCTCGTAGATCCACCCGTTGAAGCCCGGGCCGCTCCACTCGGTCTCCTGGAACAGCGCGGACTTGTAGTTGCCGGCCCACGCGTAGCACCCGGCGCCCGGCTTGCCGACGTTGCCGGTGAGCATGAGCGGCAGGTGGAACGCTCGGTTCGCCTCGGTCGCATGGAACCAGTGGTTGATGCCCTCGCCGACGTGGATCGCCGCGGGCGCGAGCGTCCACAGGTCCTCGGCCAGCCGTTCGATCAGGTCGCGCGGGGCGCTCGTGATCTGGGTCACGGTGTCGAGGTCGTAGTCCTCGAGGTGCCTGCGGTAGAGCTCGAACAGCGGGGCCACCTCGACCCTCGTGCCGTCGAGCAGACGTACCGTGTGCCGCCCCTCGATCTCGGGATCGGCCGACAGGTGCCTGCCGACGTCGTCGCGCGTGATCGGTACGGGCCCGCCGTCCCACACGACGAAGTCGTGGAGCCGCTCGTAGTCCTCGGGCAGCAGGCCCTGCTCGGCGAAGCTCGCGCCCTCGGGGTGCAGCCCCTTCTCGTACCCCGCGATCACGTCGGCCGGGTCCAGACGCGCGAGCGTGTCGGTCCGGACCAGGATAGGGAGGTCGGTGAACCGCTTCACGAAGTCGGGGTCGTACCAGCGGCGGTCGAGCATCAGCTTCGTGATGCCGAGGAACAGCGCGGCGTCGGTCTGCGGCCGCACCGGGATCCAGTAGTCGGCCTTGCTCGCCGGCGGGGAGTACTCGGGCGTGATCGCGACGATCCGGCCGCCGCGTTCCATGATCTCGTGGAACCAGTGCGAGTCGGCCATCTTGTTCTCGACGAGGTTCTTGCCGACCTGCACGTGCAGCCGCGAGCTCCGCAGGTCGTTGAAGTCGACGTCGGCGTTCTGCAGCCCGTGGACGAAGGGGAAGCCCGGCGCCTGGTCGCCGTGCCAGGTGTAGTTCGACCAGTTGCGGCCGCCGTACGTTTCCTCCGGCAGGACGCCGCGGACCTGCCCGTCGAGCAGCGCGAGCATGTTGTTGAACCGGTACATCCCGTACTTGCCGAGGACCCCGAGGAGCCCCATGCCCCCGCGCATCTTGATCGTGCGCGTGCCGGCGCCGTGCAGCGCGTCGACCATCTCGGGCACGTAGCCCTCCTCGAGGAGCCGGCGGGCCCCCTCCTCCCCGCTGTAGTGCTCGGCCGTCGCGACGATCGCACCGGCCATGTACCGGGAGACCTCGTCCCACTCGGCCCGGACCAATCGGTCCGTCCCCCGGGAGGTGAACCGGTACCGGTCGCGGAGCTCGGGGGTGAGGTACGGGTAGCCGTCGTCGGCCCACTCCTTCCACCCCTGGCGCACCATCGGGTAGCGCAACCGGTAGGGGCCGTAGATCCGCCGCTGCATCGTCATCCCCTTCGGGCAGCCCCGAGGGTTCCAGTGCGCGGTGGTCGAATTGCCGAGCGCGTCGTGGATCCGGCCGGCGTCGTAGTTCTGCTCGATCCGCAAGACGACGCCGTTGCGGACGAACGCCCGCATCCGGCAGGCGTGCGTGTCGTTCGGCGAGCAGACGTAGGGGAAGGAGCTGTCGTACCGGTACTGGTCCCGGTAGACGTCCTCCCAGTCGCGACCGGGGTAGTCCTCGAGCGGGTTCGCGACGCTCACCGCTTGGAGCCGCCGGAGCGCCATCCCCGCCTGTCCGAGCGTCGCGACCCCGACCGCCGTACCGCCGGCCACCTTGAGGAACGCCCGCCTGCTGATCGGGCTCATCGAGCGACCGAGCCCCTCTCCTCGAACACCTCCGGACCTCCTGGCGCGATGCATCGTGGACGATACACCTGCACGTTGAGTTTGTCACTACACGTTAGACTCTGCGCCGGCGGCCGTACTAGCGTGTGCCGGTACCCGATGCCCGAGGAGGCCTGCATGCAGACGTGGATCGACGACCTGGCCCGCGCGCTCGGTGAGGAGCCGCTGTCCCGAGAGGAGACCGCCGCGCTCCTGGACGTGGCCCGCGACGTGGCTCACCGCGTCGAGCGCAAGATCACGCCGCTGTCGACGTTCCTGCTCGGCGTTGCCGTAGGACGCCGTCAGGCCGCCGGCGCCAGCCGGACCGAAGGCCTCGGCGCCGGCCTCGGCATCCTCCAGGCCGCGCTGCCCGAGGAGCCGGACGATCGGAACTAGGCGACCGGGGTACCCTTGACCGACATGCCGATGACCACCATCCGACCGCACCCCGAGCCCCTCGTCGACGCCTTCGGGCGGGTCGCCGACGACCTCCGCGTCTCGGTCACCGACCGCTGCAACTTCCGGTGCACGTACTGCATGCCGGCCGAGGGGCTCGCCTGGCTGCCGAAGACCGAGCTCCTCACCTTCGAGGAGCTCGCCAGGGTGGTGGGGCTGTTCGTCCGTCTCGGCGTCCGGTCGCTGAAGATCACCGGCGGCGAGCCCACGGTCCGCGCGGACCTGCCGCTGCTCGTGCGGATGCTCCGCGACTCGGCGCCGGACGCGGACATCTCGATGACGACGAACGGGGTCCTGCTCGACCGGCTCGCCGAGCCGCTCGCCGCCGCCGGGCTCGACCGCGTGACGGTCAGCCTGGACTCGCTGCTCCGTCACCGGTTCGAGGAGATGACGCGGCGCGACGCCCTCGAGCGCGTCTTCCGGGGGATCCGGGCGGCGCAGGACGCCGGTCTCACGCCCGTGAAGATCAACTGTGTCGTGATCGGCGGGACGAACGAGGGCGAGGTCGTCGACTTCGCGCGGTGGTCGCGCGAGACCGGCCACGTCGTTCGGTTCATCGAGTACATGCCGCTCGACGCCCAGCACGCGTGGGAGCGCGCGAAGGTCGTGCCCTCCGCCCGCCTCCTCGAGGCCGTGCACGAGGTTTTCCCGCTCGAGCCGGTCGGGCCCGACAACGAGCCCTCCACGAGCTACCGGTTCGCCGACGGCGCGCCCGGCGGCATCGGTGTGATCTCGAGCGTGACCGAGCCGTTCTGCGACACCTGCAACCGCCTGCGGCTCACGGCCGAGGGAGAGCTCCGCGCCTGCCTGTTCGCGCTCGAGGAGACGGATCTGCGGGGTCCGCTCCGCGCCGGCGCGAGCGACGAGGAGCTCGAGGCGCTCATCAGGGAGAACGTCCGGCGGAAGTGGTCCGGCCACCGGATCAACCACCCGGACTTCGTCCAGCCCGAGCGCAGCATGTCCGCCATCGGCGGCTGAACGGGACGCCTAGACCCCGGCGAGCTTCGCGAGCCCGTCGATCCGCTTCAGGACGAACCGCCGTCCGTCCCGCTCGATGATGCCGCGGCGCTGCAGGTCCGACAAGATCCGGGTGACGTTCTCGCGGCTGCCGCCGCACAGGCTCGCGAGGTCCGCGTGGGTCACGATCGAGGGAACGGTCACGCCGTCTGGGGGCAGATCGTCGAGGCTCGGGCTCACGAGCTGCAGGAGCCGCTTCGCGACGCGTCCCTTCAGGTCCAGGTAGAGCAGATCCTCGACGAAGGCCTCGTGCGACTGCACCTGACGGGCCAACACGCGCAGCAGCGACCGGGCGGCCGAGGGCTCCTCGGCCAGGAACGCGAGGAAGACCTCGCCGGGCACGAGCCACACCTCCGACGCCTCGAGCGCGAGCGCCGACGCCGTGCGGGCCATCTCCCCGAGCACGCCCAGCTCGCCGAAGAACTGGGGCTCCTCGAGCGTGGTGTGCAGCTGCCGGTCGCCCGCTGCCGAGTCCGAGCTGATCTCCACCTTGCCCGAGACGAGGAACAGGACCTCGGGCGCGTCGTCCCCCTGATGGAACAGGTACGTGCCCTTCCGGTAGCGCCGGACGGTGCCGCGCTCTGCCAGCCGGCGGACCATCCGCGGGTCCGCGCGCTCGAACAGCGGCGTGCCCGACATCAGCTCGACGATCCCGGAGCTCAGACCGGTCCGTGTCATCGCGCCCACGATAGACAACGCATCTCCTCCGAGGAAGGGTCCGGAACACGACGAGACCCCGGTCCGAACCGGGGTCTCGTCATCGAGCTCGGGATTCGACGGGCCCTACTGCACCCGCATCTTCTTGGCGCTGACCTTGCGCGCGACCTTCTTCGTCACCCGCGTCTGCGCCTTGTCGGAGGCCTTCGCGCCCTTCGACGTGTCCGCCTTCTTCGGAGAGATCTTCTTCTCCGCCACCTCGAACCTCCTTCGGCCCTCGGCGCCCCCCATCGGGGCGGTCCACGAGGGGCATCGTCCCGCGCGCGGGGAGCATCGGATGTGTCGGATGTCACCGGGCGCCGTGTGACGTTCGTCACAGGCCCGGGATGGATCACGACGGCTGGTCCAGCTCCGGGAGGTCGAGCGGGTCCGGCCTCGGCCGGCACGCGCCGCAGAACAGGGCGTCCTCGACGACGAGCGCCCGGGTCACGTCGGCGCCGCGGAACAGCTCGAGGACGTAGGGGAGGGTCTCGACGTGGTCCTCGCAGATCCCCCGCCCACAGAAGCGACAGACGCCGACCGCGCTCCGTCGGCAGTGCCAGCAATCCATGCGCCCCCCGTCCTAGTGCTGTGAGGTGCGGCCCACGTGCGCCGCCGGGTTGAGTGTCCCACGCTGGAACGCACCCGCGATCACGCGCTGGAAGCCCTCGCGGTCCAGCCGGAAGAGGCGGACCGGCGTCCGGGCCACGACGGTCGCCGTGCGGGGCACGTTGCGCAGGAGCGCGACCTCCCCGAAGTACGAGCCGGGGCCGAGGGTCTGCAGGTGCTCGCCGTCCCGGAGGGCGTCCACCTGGCCCGAGCGGATCGCGTAGAACGCGTCTCCCTCGGTTCCCTGCTCGATGATCGTCCGCTCCGGCGGCACGTTGACCCAGGCGCCGTGCTCGAGGACCTCCGCAAGGTCGTCGCTCCCCAGGCCCGCGAAGGCCGGCAGCTGCCGCAGCTCGGCCACGGCCTGCAGGGTCGGCGCGAAGTCCGGCACCGTGGCCATGTCCGCCAGCAGGCGGTCGAACGTGCCCCGGTCGACGCGGAACAGCTCGCCGTCCTCAACCGCCTTGACGCTCGCCGCCCTCGGCGACCTTCCGATGAGCCCGAGCTCGCCGAACGACTCCCCGCGCCCCAGGGTCCGGAGCACGCGCTCGGCCCCGGTGTCCGGATCCTCCTCGACCACCTGGAACACACCTCGGCGCACGATGTAGAAGGCCTCGGGGGGATCGCCCTGGCGGAAGACGGGCTTGCCCGCCGGGAACGCGTGGAGCTGCAGCCGACCCGCGAGGTCCGACAGCTGGTCCTCGGGCAGGTCCTCGAAGATCGGCAGCGCGTCGATCAGCTGCGCGGCCTCGACGCGCCAGCCGGTCTGGAGGCGGAACCGAACCGCCTCGATCAGCCCGCGGACCCGTCGGGCGGCGGCCCGCAGGAGCGAGATCAGGCCGCGGAGCACCGGCCCCGCGATGAACAGCAGCACGGCCACGAGCAGGCCCTTCGACAGCGGACCGCCATCCCAGAGCTCACGGATCAGGCCGCCGAAGACCTCCTCCCAGAAGAACGCGGAGGTCACGACCGCGAAGATCGTGAACAGGACCCCGACGGTTCCGTAGAGCGCCAGTCCGACCTCCTGCTTGGTGAAGCGCTCGCGACGCGCGAGCTTGCTCCACAGGTCGTACCGGATGAACTGCAGGCTCCGCGGCCGCAGGTCGGGGACCTGGATCAGGTCCGACAGGATCCAGTACCCGTCGAGCTCGAGCAGCGGGACCAGGTTGAGGAAGATCACGAAGTAGTTCAGGAGCGCGAACTTGTACAGCAGCGGCGAGACGCCGGCCTCGGGGAACGCCCAGGCGAACGTCGCCGCCGCGCCGGCCACGATCAGCTCCGAGTAGGGGCCCGCGAAGGACTGCACGATCCGCTGGCCCCGATCGAGCATCAGCCCGTCGGAGGACTCGATGAAGAACGCCGGGGACCCGAAGTAGATCATGAACCCGGCGCTCTTCACCCGACGGCCGTAATGGACCAACGCGGTGGCGTGCGCGAGCTCGTGGATGAAGGTGAGGAGGTAGTTCATCACGAGGAGCACGATCGACGCGATCGCCGCGTCCTGCCCCGACAGCCCGAACCGGTCGGTGTCCGGGACGGCGAGGAAGGCGACGAACCCCGCCAGGGCGACGAGCCCGAGGACGACGACCACCGGCGGACGGAAGAACGACCGGAGCGCGTTCCGGTAGGACCAGGCGACCATCCGGTGGGCGCCGTGCCAGTCGATCGACAGGGTCTTCGCGAACTGCCGGAGCCGTCGCCGAGCGCCCGAGACCGGATCGAGGGCCGACGCGACGATCGCGTTCACGTCCACGTACGGCTCGACGAGGAACCCGCCCTCGTGGAGCGCCCGGACCAGGTCCGCGAGCCCCGAGAGCTCGATATCGCCGGACTCGCGGAACCGCTCGACGAGGATCTCCGCGATCGTGTGCTCGCCGTCCATCAGCGGCAAAAGGTCCGCCTCCCAGGGCTCGAGCCGGTAGTGCAACAGCGCCCGCGGGTTCGCGATGACCGTGTAGTCGTTCCCCCACCGGAGCCGGAAGGGTTTGACCTCGATGTCCGGCGCGAGGGCAGGCCTCCACGCGGCCGGGTCGACGCGGACGGCCAGGCGCTCCCAGATGCTCGGGGCGTCCGCGGGCGCGGGAGACGCGTTCGCGATCGACCTGTAGACGCCGATGGCGGTCGTCACGGCCCCGGCTCCGCCTCACGAGCCGCGGCATCGAGACGCCGCTGGACGGCACCGTAGACGGAGAGCTTGGGCGGCGGCCTCCGCCGCGATGCGGCGAGGTTCCCCGCGAAGGCGCCCACGAGAAGGGCACCCATCACCACGGCGATGACGACGTCCCAGCCGAAGCCGCGAGCCTCCTCGGCGGAGGCGAGCCCCCGCGTCACGCGCGCGGTCGCCCCCATGTCGTCGATGACGGACAGGCGGAACCGCACGTCCTGAGGGAGGGCACGCACCACGTCCGCATGGATCTGGATCGACAGGTACGGGCCCCCGGTGGTGACGATCACGCGGGGTCCCCGAACCCTCAGATAGGCACCCGCGCCCTCGTCACCGGTGCCGGTGAGCACGTCCTGTCCGCCGATCTCGAGCCGCGTGCTCTCGACCCCGTAGGACAGGCGCTCGATCTCGCGCCCCGCGTCCAGCACGATGACCTCGATGAGGTGCAGGTCCTGCCAGCCACCTGGCATCGTCACGTCCGCCCGGACATCGAGCGTGCCCCCCGGTACGGGGTCGCCGGAGACCCGGCCGACGATCCGGGGACCGGGCACGGAGGACGGCGACTGGGCACGTGCGGGGAGGTGGGCGCCCACCACCACGGCGCTCACCAGACCGACCACGAACAGCGGGTGAAGCCATCGCACCACGCGCATCATCGGGCCCTGCCTGGCGCGGCGCAACGTGACGCACGTCACGTCGGGTCGGTGCGCCCGGTCACCGACCGATCCTCCGTCTCCGAGCGACGATCGATCCCAGATCGAAGGGAGAGCCGACGATGATCAACCCGAGCATGGTGACCGGCGAGGTCGGGCGAGCGGTCGATCTGGACCGGATCCGCAAGGCGGAGGCCTTCCGCGCCGGCCGCACGTCCCGAGACGATACCGGCCAGACCCGCGGGGGGCGGACCTCGATCTTCGCAACCGCCTCCCGCCTCGTCGCCCGAACGTTCACATCCCGGTCACGGACCCGCCGCCGCGCCGCAACCACCGGTTGCTAGCTTCGCGGCACGGAAGGGATGCGCCCCCTTCGGGCGGGGAGCCGGACCGTCACCCGGCTCCCCGCCGCCCCCTCTCGGCGAGGTCCCGGTGCCCGCCCGTCCGGATCAGGCGAGCGACTCGATCGTGGCCCGGATGGTCGCCTCGTCGACCTCCCCCTCGAGCCCGACCGCGACCGTGCCGTCCGAGTTCACGAAGTACAGGGTGGGGAACCCCTGGATGCCGAGCCCGGCCGCGAGCGTCTGTTCCGCGTCGTCGACCGCCACCGGGAAGTCGAGCTGGCTGTCCTGCATGTACTGCTCCGGCGTCGGTCCGTCCTGGGCGCCGATCGCGGTCACGACGCTGACGAAGCCGACGTCCGGGTAGTCCTTCATCACGCGGTCCAGGACGGGGAGCTCGGCCTGGCAGTGCGGGCACCACGCCGCCCAGACCGGCAGCACCACAGGGCTGCCCAGGTAGTCCTCCCACGAGACCGTGCCGCCGAACAGGTCGGGCGCCGTGAACGCCGGCACCCCCTCACCGGGCTGCAGCGGGGCGCTGCGGGGCATCCCTTCGACCGTCACGTCGCCCGCCGTCGAGGGGCCGGCGACGCCGCCGTCCTCCTCGCCCATGAGCAGGACGACGACCAGCACGACCGCCGCGATGAGGACGAGACCCGCGACCGTCACGAGCGTGCGGGTCCGCTCCGCCCGCCGCTCCTGCCGGCGCTGCGCCTCCTCGCGCGCCCGCTGCCGATCTCGCTTCGTGAGCTGCACCGGACTCCCGTTCGCCATCGCCGTCATCCCTCCTCGTTCGTCCGCCTATGGTCGACGGCGGCGATCGAGGGTGGGGAAGGCCGTTCGACCCCCTTCGCGGGGGCGGACCGGAGCGCTCCGCACCTCAGACCGGCAGGTGACGGATCTCGAGCGGGGGCAGGTCGTCCGCGGGCTCGAACCCCAGGATCCGCCCGTAGAAGGAGAGCTCGGCCTCGAGCGCCCGGACGATGGTCTCCGCCTTCCGGAAC
This sequence comes from Actinomycetota bacterium, assembly GCA_036845105.1. GTDB lineage: Bacteria > Actinomycetota > UBA4738 > UBA4738 > HRBIN12 > HRBIN12. The sequence goes on from DAIUEM010000007.1 coordinate 13,688, forward strand.
CCGTGCTGCTCGCCCTCGAACGCCAGATACGCGTAGGGGATCGCCTTGGCCTCGAGCGCCTCAACCATGATCTCGGCCTGCGACGGCGGGACGACCTCGTCCTCGAGCCCTTGGAGCAGGAGGATCGGGCGGGAGAGCCGATCGGCATGGCGGACCGGCGAGCGCTCGCGCCAGAGCTCGGCGGCCTCGGAGTAGGGACCGACGAGGAGGTCGGTGTACTTCAGCTCGAACTTGTGCGTGAAGGTCGCGAACGGCTCGAGGTCGGCGATGCCGAAGTAGCTCGCGCCACACGCGAACACGTCGTGGAACGTGAGCGCGCACAGCGTCGTGTATCCGCCGGCGCTGCCGCCGGTGACGACGAGCCGGTCCGGATCCGCCTTGCCCTGCTGGACCAGGAACCGGGCGGCGTTGATGCAGTCGACGACGTCGACGATCCCCCACCGGCCGTACAGCCGTTCCCGGTATGGACGCCCGTAGCCGGTGCTCCCGCCGTAGTTCACGTCGACGACCGCGAACCCGCGGCTCGTGAAGTACTGGATCTCGAGGTCCAGCTTCGGGACCGTCTCGCCGGTCGGGCCGCCGTGGCTCTTCACGATGAGCGGCGGGAGCTCGCCGGTCGGCGCGACCGCTTGGGGGTTCGTCGGCGGGTAGTGGTACGCGTACGCGACCCCGCCCTCCGTCGGGAACGCGATCGGCTCCGGCATCGACAGGTACCCGGGCTCGAGGTCGAGCTCCTCCGAGACGCGGAGCACGTCGACCGCGCGCGTCGTGAAGTCGAGCGTGACGACCTGCGCGGGCTCCATCGGCGACGAGGCGACGAACGCGATCCGCGCGCCGTCGGCGACGACGAACGGCGGATCGTAGCAGGCGTACGGCAGGTCCAGGTCGAGCAGCTCGGACGTGGCAGGGTCGAGGATCCCCAGGTGGTGCACGCCGTCGCGCCGGTACACGCAGGCGATGCGGCCGTCGGACAGGAACGCGTACGTCGCATACCCGAACTCCCACTGCGGCACGCCGAACTCGGCCTCGAGCGGCGTGAGGTTCCGCGCCGTCCCGTTGGGCTCCTCGCGGTAGAGGTTCCACCACTCGGTCCGGTCCGAGACGAAGTGCAGCACCCCGTCGGGGCTCCACGCGGGCTGGAAGACCGACTCGGTCGGACCGCCCGCCACGAGCCGCGGCCGTCCGAGCCCGCCATCGAGGACGTCGGCGACCATGAGCTCCGTACCGTCCCACGGCATGCGCGGCATGTCCCACTCGAGCCACGCGAGCCGAGAGCCGTCCGGCGAGAACCGCGGCGCCGCGAAGAAGTCGCGACCCGAGGCCACCACCCACGGCTCGGCCGATCCGTCCGCAGGGAGCATCGCGAGCTCGTTCACCGGCAGCCCCTCGCCGGCGTGGCGCTCACGGACGCAGGCGACGAACCGGCCGTCCGGGGACACGCGCATGTCCGCGTGGCGATCGCCCCCTGGCTCTGCCGGAGCCGGGGTGATCGGCTCGGGGGTCGACCCCGGATCCTGCCGGTACAGACGCTGGTCCTCGAAGTTCGCGAAGACGACCGCTCCGGCATGCACGGCGTACGCGCCGCCTCCGTACTCGTGCACCTTGTCACGGACGTCGAAGCCGGGCGGCGTGACGTCGACCGCCGAGCCCCAGGGGTCGGCGCGACACAGGACCGTGCGCCCCTGCTCGCTCGGACGCAGCTCGAGCCACAGCACGGTGTCGCCCTCGACCCACGGGTCGGTCAGGCGGACACCGGCCTCGGCGATCCGAGCCGCCGCGATCGGGGACGGCCACGTCCCGAACGGCAGGACGCTCGGCTCGGTCATCGCCATCGCCCCACGAGGACCCGGGTGACCTTGAATCCGGTGTCGACCGTCGAGCGGACGTCGTGGAACCCGTGGTCGCGCATCACCTTCGCGACCGACCGGGCCCGGTCCGGGCTCACCTCGATCAGAAGCCAGCCACCACGCTTCAGCCAGGTCCCGGACTCCGCGGCGGCCCTGCCGACGAGCCCGAGGCCGTCGGCGCTGTGGTCGGTGAGCGTGTGGGCGGGCTCGAACCGCCGGATCTCCTCGGGGAGCTCGCGGAGCTCGCGCTTCGCGACGTAGGGCGGGTGCAGCGCGACCAGGTCGACGGCGCCGCGCAGCCGCCTGGGGAGCGCGCCGAACAGGTCGCCGGTGAGGAACGTGGCGTTCGACAGCCCGAGCCGCCTGGCGTTCAGGCGCGCGACCCGGATCGCCTCGGCCGAGATATCGGTCCCGTACACGCGTGCAGCGGGCACCTCGTCGGCGATCGCGAGCCCGACCGTTCCTCCCCCGCACGCGAGATCGACCGCGACCGGGTCTCGCCTTCGGCGCAGGCGCCGGATCGCTTGCTCGGCGAGGAACTCCGTCGAGTCCCGGGGCACGAAGACGCCGGAGCGCGCCAAGATCTCGAGCCCCCGGAACACGGCGAAGCCCTTGATCAGCTGCACGGGCTCGCCCGTCGCGCGACGCTCGACCATCCGCTGGTACCGGCGGACGACCCCGGGCGGCACGTCGTCCCGAGGGTCGAGCTCGTCCACGCCGAGGGCGAAGCACAGGAGGTCGTCCGCCTCGATCTCCTCGCGATCCTTCTGCCAATGATCGATCGCCGGCGACGCCTTCAGGGTCGCGACGGCGCGGGCGAGGACGTCGGCGGTCTTCACGGCGCAGGCATCCTACCCGGCGGGCGGCCGCGGCCACGTCCCCGAGCCCCGTAGGATGTGAGAGCCATGGCCAAGACCGCCTCCGCCTCGAGGTCCAGGAAGAAGCGGCAGCGCGACGACGTCCGGCTCACCGGGGACCGACTCGTCGTCGAGCATCCCGACAGCGGCGAGCACAAGTCCCGGAGCGGGCTGTTGATCCCCGCGACCGCCGTTCCCGCCCCGAAGCGCTGCCTGTGGAGCGAGGTCGTGCTCGTCGGGCCCGACGTTCGGGCGGTCCACACCGGCGACCGGGTCCTGTTCCTGCCGCAGGCCGGCCTGGAGGTGGAGCTGAACGGCGAGGACTACCTGCTCCTGCGCGAGCGCGACGTCCAGGCCGTCATGTCCTCGCCGGACGGCAAGGACCTCCAGCCGGGGCAGTACCTCTAGCCGCGCCTCACCCCTGCAGGAACGACAGGCGGAGCCGTCGCACGTCGTTCTCGCGGTTCGGATCGATCACCACGATCGACTGCCAGGTCCCCAACAGCAGGCGGCCCTCCTCGACAGGGAGCGTGAGCGACGGCGACACCACGACGGGGAGCAGGTGGTCGCCCCCGTGACCGACCGACCCGTGCCGATGGACGTACCGGTCGTCGCGCGGCAGCAGCCGCCCGAGCAGCTCCTCCAGGTCCTCCTCCGAGCCCGAGCCGGTCTCCATGAGCGCGAGCCCGGCCGTCGCGTGCGGCAGGAACGCATGCAGAAGCCCGTCCCCGCCGGCCTCGGATGCGAAGGCGGCGACCTGCCCGGTCACGTCGGTCACGCGGCGCCCGCGCGTGTCCAGCTCGAGCTCGACCGTCCGCATCGTGCCCGTTCTCACCGACCCTCGTCGTCCGGCCGCGCGCCCCGGTCCTCGGCCGGCTCCTCGGTCGCCCACGGCGACGGAGGGGGCACGGCCTCGGGGGCGGCCGGGGGACCCGACGGTGGCGGCGGACCTCCGGTCGGCGGCGGTGGGGGGATCTCCGGGCGCTCGACGGACGGAGACGTCGCGGGCATCTCTGGCGTCGGCATCTCCGTCGTCGGCGTCTCGGGCGACGGCGTCCCGGCCGCGGTCGGGGTCCCCGACGTCTCGGGCGTCATCATCGTCGCCGTCGGGGTCCCGGGCATCGACGTCGTCGTCGCGGGCGCCGCCGAGGCGCGACGCAGCGCCAGGGCCCCGCCGACGATCCCGACCGTGCCCCCCGCGATCACCATGTAGAGGCCGATCGAGATCGAGATGCCGAGCTCCCCCACCTCGATCGCGGCGTCCAGCAGCGCGCGGATCTGCGCGACCGACCCCCCGTACTCCTGGACCAGCTCCTCGGCCGCCGAGTCCAGGACGCTGTCCGTCGCCGTGAGGGCGTCGTACAGGCCCACGCCGCCGCCCACCAGCCCGGCCACGATCGCGAGGATCGCCAGGGCGCGCCTCCCGCCTCGCAGGAGGGCCAGACCGGCCACGAGCAGGACCGCGCCCGCCACGAACGTGATCCAGCCGTCCGTCCCCTCCGTACCGCTCGCCGTGACGCTCGTGCCGGTGCCCGACACCTCCGCCCAGTCCAGGAACGATCCGACGACCAGCAACGCACCCCCGATCAGCGCGAGGACCGCGCCGACGGGAGCTCGCCTGTCCGTCTCGGAGCCCTGCATCGATCCCCCTCTCGTGCGGGACGCGCGGAGTCTGACACCTCCGCTTCACGGCGTCGAGCGTATCCTGGCCCGCGGCACCTACCCGTGAAGGAGCGCCCGATGGAGATCGACCCGGTCTGCGGCATGGAGGTGGACCCCGCCACCGCCGAGTGGCGTTGGGACTACGAGGGCAAGACGTACTACTTCTGCGCGAAGGGCTGCATGGAGGACTTCCAAGAGGACCCGGGGTCGTACCTGGCGTGAGAGTCTCGGCGTGAGCGCGCTTGACGCAAACGTGTAATCATGTAATACTTCGGCCATGAGATCGTACGCCCCAACGAACGAGGAGCTGGCGGGCTGGTTCGCCGGCCGGCTGCCCGACGACTGGTTCACCGGGCCCGTCGACGTCACCGCGGACCGCGACGAGATCCTCGTCGTCGGCACCCTCGCCCAGCCCGACCTGCCCGAGGACGCCACCGCCGAGGCCGTGGAAGCGGCGCGGGCGTCCCGCATCGACGGGTTCCGCGAAGACACCCGTGGCCATCGCATCCGGATCGCCCAGGAGGCCGAGCGTCGCTTCGGCCGGAAGGTGTCGTGGGGCACTCGCTGCGGGGACCTGGAGCGGACCTACACCACCTTGTCCGTGCCGGCGATGACGCGCCTGCGGATGGCCGAGCGGCGCGTGCTCGACACCCTGGTCGAGGCCGGCGTGGCGCGCTCGCGCAGCCACGCGCTGGCCTGGTGCGTCCGGCTGGTCGCCGAGCGTCAGGAGGAGTGGCTCGAGGGGCTGCGGGACGCCCTGTCGCATGTCGAGAAGGTTCGCTCGGAGGGTCCGACCGACTGAGGGACGGGGCGCCGGGCGGACGACCCCGAACGACCGCTCGGCGCCGCGACTACTCGGCCCCGAGACCCATCCGGTAGAGCCGGCGCCCGCGGAGGTGGTCGTAGAGCACGACCTCCTCCACCCCGTTCTCGACGAGGTCGGCCCAGCTCGTCCCGATCCATGCCTCTGCCGCCTCGGCGTCGGGGAACGGGGGCGAGTGCCCGACCTCCTGACCCGTGCCGTCGAACAGCGTCCAGCCGAACATCACGGCCTCCGCACCGCCACGATCACGCTCATCGCCGCCTGGACCATCACGCGCTCCCCCGCCATCAGGTCGACCGGGATACTCTCGCGCCCCAACCGGGCCGAGGCAACGACCCCGTCCGGGTATCGCACGGCGACGTCCGCGTAGGGAACGCCGTGGATCTGCACCGGCGCCACCTCGAGCACCTCCGCCTCGCGCTCGGCCAACATGGCGCGCCAGGGTACCGCAGATGCCGTAGGCGGTCACCCCGGGTGGCGCCGCTCCGGCCCGACCGGTAGCCTGTGAGGTCCCCCGGGCGCTCGGCTCAAGGCTCGGCGCCCGGTGGCCGAAGGTCCACATGATGATCCCGTCGCGGCCCCTGCGGCGTCTGCTCGCCGTCGTCACGTGCGTCGTGAGCCTGCTCCTCCCGCAGGCCGGCGCCTCGGCCGCCGACCGCTCCCCGCTCCTCGACGGCGAGGCGGGGTCGGGTCCGCCCGCCTGGTCCGCGCCGCCTACCCTGGCCCGGGTGACCGACGTGAAGTGGTCGGACGTCCCGAGCGGGCACTGGGCGCGTCGGGCCATCGACCACGTCGCCGCGGCCCACGCCTGGATGCGCGACTTCAAGCTCGCCGACGACGGGAGGTACCCGTTCCGCCCCCAGAACCTCGAGTCGCGCAGGCACTTCGCGCGGTCGGTGGTGCGGGCGCTCGCGAAGGACGCCGTCGTCGACCCCGCCACCACGTTCGCCGACGTGCCCGAGGACGATCGGTTCTTCCCCTTCGCGAACATCGCGGTCGCGAACGGCTGGCTGCGCACGGACGCAGAGGGCAACTTCCGGCCGTACGACGCCGTCACGATGCGCGACGCGCATCGGACGCTCGTCCTGGCGCTCGGCCTGGGGGACCTGGCTGCCGGCGCCGACGCCCTCCACATGCGCGATGGGACCGCGATCGAGACCCCCAAGGACTTCGGGACCACGCTCATCGGCATGAAGCTGGGCCTCCGCTACAACCACGGCGACGAGGCCCTCGACGTGCCGAGACCGAAGGCCCCGCTCACCCGGGCCGAGGTCGCCTGGTCGCTCTACCGGGCCACCACCGTGCCGTCCTACGTGGCGAGCGGTCTGGCCCCGTACGCGGACATGGAGCTGCCGAACCTGTCGGGCAAGATGCTCCGCGTCGTGCGCTTCGCCGTCCGGTACGTCGGCTACCCGTACGTCTGGGGCGGCGAGTGGGCGAACACCGGTCCGTCCGGCTACTGCTGCGGCTACCAGCCGATCGGCGGGTTCGACTGCTCGGGCCTCACCTGGTGGGTGATGAAGAAGTCTGCCGCGGGATGGGACAACACGCCACCGCGCGAGTACCGGGGCTGGGACCTCCCGCAACGCACGTCCGCGCAGATGGCCGCGGTCGGCGGCCGCGTTCGGTGGGAGGACCTCCAGCCCGGCGACCTGCTCCTGTACGACGGCAACGAGGACGGCACCGTCGACCACGTCGACACCTACATCGGCAGGGGGTGGGCGGTCGACTCGGGCAGCAGCAACGCCGGCGTGACCCTCACCTACGTGTGGGGCAACTGGTACGAGGACCACTTCGTGAAGGGCCGCCGGATCGTTTCCTGAGCCCGGCTCGCGCCTCGCTCAGTCGCTCGAAAGCTCGCGCTCGAGCG
>DAIUEM010000008.1:0-2291 GCA_036845105.1 Actinomycetota bacterium
ACACCATCTACGTCGCGGGCGATGCGGGCGACGGCGTTGCTGGTGCTGCCGTCCGCCAGCAAAGGTGCCCGGCCGGTCAGTTCGACTACGCCGCTACGGGCGGTCGCCTCCAGGCCAAGTTGCTTCGAGTCCGGGTCGAGCAGCTGGTCGCTCGGCGGCTGGACCGTGACGACCGGCCTGTTCGCCAACGACTGGATCGTCGCCTACGAGAACCCGATCAACCGGCGCGGCAAGCCGGACCGGCTCGAGCTCGGCTACTTCGACGGCACGGTGGGGCCCCAGTACGAGGTCATCACCGGCCAGATCGACACGAGCCGGCTCGGCAACGACAAGCTGATCGTCGCGTTCGCGAACCGGCCGGACGAGTCGCCGTTCGACGCCGGGTACCTCCTGCTGGTCCGCAAGAAGGGCTAGCGCGGGACGGGAGCGCACGGAGCCGGGGCCCTCGGGCCCCGGCTCCGGCGCCTCGGGCCTCCCCTCGGCCGCCGAGGGACGTCCTCCGGCGGAGGCACGAGATCGCGCTGGAGACGCGGCGAGACCTCAGCCCGCCGCGCTCGCGGCCTCGCGCAGCCAGGCGACAACGTCGTCGTCCACGTCGTCGGGACCGTCGAGCTCGAGGTGATGCATCCACACGGCCCGCGCAGGATGCGCCACCTCCTTGAACCGCGGCGAGCCGTCGTGGCGGTCGAGCGCGATCGACAGCACGACCTCGGCGCCCGGTCGCGCGAGGTACTGACCGGGTCGCCACAGGAACGCGAACCCCTTCCTGCGGCGGAAGGCAACCTGGCTCCTCGCGGTGCGGACCTCGATCGGTCCGATCTCCACCATCGAGTCAAGGACGGAGCGCACCTTCCCGAGGACGGCAAGCGCCTCGTCATGCCCGGTGAACAGATCCTCAGGCCGCATGGCCGACCGACGGCACGACCTCGCGCACGGGCGGCATCTCCGAGCCCCGAAGGATCAGCTGGAAGTGGAGCGCGATGTGGGCGACCACGGGAGCCAGGACGTTCCCCGTCAGGAGGAACGCGACCGCCTGGAGCCCGCAGCCGACCAGAGCGCCCGCGAGCTTCGGGCGAGCGGCGGCAGTCCGGAACTCGGCGTACCCGAGGTGGTGGATCGCGATAGCGACCAGAGACCCGACGATCGCGAGCGCGCCGGCTCCGACCTTCGCCCCCGTGCCCTGCGTCCACCCCAGGTCCGCGGCGGCGTGCCAGACGGTCAGGACCGGCAGCGTCGCGAGCAGGATGCCCTCGCCGAGCCCGTACACAACGCCCTCCCACGCGAACGCGCCGAGGAGTCCCCCGCCCGCGGGATGCGGATGCGCCGGGAGCCGTCGCACCATGGGGATCACGATCGCGGCGGTGACCAGGCCGGCGACGATCCCAAGCCCCCAGTCCTCGATCAGGACGTCCTCGAGCGCGGTGCCGGACCACGCGAGGTAGGCGGCGCCGAGCGCGAGGGCCACGAGCGTGAGGATCGCCACGTACGGCGTCCGAGTCACGTGCAAGCGGTCCGTCACCGTCCAGCTCACGAGGAACCCGACGAGCACGATCACGCCGAAGGCGACGGTCGCCTCGACCCATCCGAACGTCGCGTCCGCAGCCGGCATGGCGGTCCTCCCCTCCTCGAAGCACTCCCATCCTCCGCGCGCACCCACCCGCGGGGGACGGGCGAGCGACCCGGTCCCGCCGGGACACCGTGGTCCGAACGGCCTGCCCCATGCCGACATGGTCTGACCCGAACGGCACGCTCCGGTCGCCTGACGTACGCTTCGTTCCCGTGAGCGACGGACCCGTGATCGCGTCCCAGGAAGACCTCGCGGTCGTCGAGCGCCTGCGCGCCGGCGACGAGACCGCGTTCATGATGCTCGTCGAGCGGCACCAGGCCGCCATGCTGCGGATCGCCCAGATGTACGTCTCGTCGCGCGCCGTGGCCGAGGAGGTCGTGCAGGAGGCCTGGCTCGGCATCGTGAAGGGGCTCGATCGGTTCGAGGGTCGGTCGTCACTCCGAACGTGGATGTACCGGATCGTCGCGAACGTCGGGAAGACCCGCGGACGCGCCGAGGGCCGGAGCACCCCGTTCTCGTCGCTGGCCGGCGACGACGATGCGGAGGCCGGTGTGGATCCCTCGTGGTTCCGAGACGCGAGCGGACGCTACCCCGGCGAGTGGGCCACACCGCCCGTGCCGTGGAGCGCCGTTCCGGAGGACCGGCTGCTCGGGATGGAGACGCTCGGCCGCATCGGGCGGGCGATCGACTCGCTGCCACCGATGCAGGCCGAGGTCATCCGCCT
>DAIUEM010000008.1:2391-20355 GCA_036845105.1 Actinomycetota bacterium
TGCGACGGGTGCTCGACCTACCTCGAGCAGATGCGTGAGACGATCCGCCTCACGGGCATGATCCGCGAGGAGCAGATCCCGGAGGAGGAGAAGCACCGCCTGCTCGAGGCCTTCCGCGGCTGGACCCGCTGATCGGGTTCACCAGTCGGGCCGGAGCGACATCCCGCTCCCCCCTCGAGGGCTCCGCACGCCCAGCACCTGGTGGACCTGGGTCCTGCCCGCCTCGAAGTTCAGCGCCGAGGCGGCCATGTACAGGCGCCAGATCCTCGCGCGGGGCGCCCCCGCCTCGGCCACGGCCTCGTCCCAGCTGTCCTCGAGGTTCCGCACCCAGGCGCGGAGCGTGAGCGCGTAGTGCTCGCGGAGGCTCTCGACGTGCCGGACCTCGAACCCCGCGGCCTGCATCGTCGAGACGACCGCGCCGACCTCGTGGAGCTCGCCGTCGGGGAACACGTAGCGGTCGACGAAGCTGTTCCGCCGTAGTCGCGCCCGGGTCATCGGCGGCCTGCGTCCCGGCCGCCTCTGGCGCGTCGCGGGACGGCTGATGCCGTGGTTCAGCATGCGGCACTCCGGCCGCAGGAGGCGGTACGCCCGGCGGAAGTACAGGCCCATGTTCCGCAGGCCGACGTGCTCGAACATCCCGATCGAGCTGATCGCGTCGAACGGCCCGTCGCGCACGTCGCGGTAGTCCTGGAGACGGATCTCGACGCGGTCGGCGAGCCCCTCCTCGGCCACCGCCTTCTGAGCCCAGTCCGCCTGCGCGCGCGAGAGGGTCACGCCGACCGCCCGCACCCCGTGGTGGCGGGCCGCGTGCATCGCCATCCCGCCCCAACCGCAGCCGACGTCGAGGAGCCGCATCCCCTCCCCGAGACTCAGCTTGCGGCAGATGAGCTCGTACTTCGCGGCCTGCGCCTCCTCGAGCGTGTCCCCAGGCGAGGCCCAGACGCCACACGAGTAGGTCATCGATGGCCCGAGCACCAGCTCATAGAAGCGGTTCGAGACGTCGTAGTGGTGGGCGATCGCCTCGGCGTCCCGCCGCTTCGAGTGGCGACGCCCGCGCAGGCGTGCCTCCTCGGCCGGCGGCGGCAGCCGTCGCAGACCGTCGGCGCCGACGATCCCGGCCAGCTCGGCGAGCGCCCGCGGCCCGAGCCGAACCGAGGGCAGCCGCTCGCGCATCGACGAGAGCGCCGCGTAGATGTCGCCCTGGACATCGATCTCCCCCGCGACGTACGCGCGCCCCAGCCCGAGTTCGCCGGGCGCCGTCACGATCCGGCGGATCGCGTCCGGCGAGCGGATCGTCATCGTCGCCGGGGCTTCGTCGGGCCCGATGCGGCCGCCGTCGTACGTCTCGACGGCGATCGGCAGGTTCGGGCCGAGGACGGCGGCCAGCGCGTCGGCCACCGGAGTCGATCGCCGAAGAACCATCGCTCCACCTCCCGCGTGGTGCGTCCATTCCGCCACCACGGCGCGGTTCGCGCAACCCGGCCCGATATCGTGGGCGGATGCCGCTACAGAACCGGGTCACCCCGATGGGCGAGCTGATCGCGCATCCGGCGCGCGGGCTCGTGTACGGCAACCGCGGCTGCCTCCACGACGACCACGGCCGGATCCGACGCCGGTACGCCGTGAAGCGGTGGATCGCCTGCCGGCTGGAGTTCCGCGGCTGGCACCGCGGCCCGTTGCTGCAGCCCGGCCGGTTCACCGAGCTCTTCTTCCTCGACGAGGCGACGGCGCTCGCGGCCGGCCACCGCCCGTGCGCCCTCTGCCGACGCGACGACCATCGCGCGCTCGTCGACCTCTGGGCCGAGCTCCACCCCGGCGAGTATGGGGTGGACGCCATCGACGCGCGCCTGCACGCCGAGCGCGTCGACGTTCGGACCGGCGAGCGCCGGCTCCACCGGACCGACGTCGGCGACCTGCCCGACGGCGCTTTCGTGCTGCACGACGCGGAGCCGCGCCTCGTGCTCGGCGAGCGCCTGCTGCGGTGGACGCCCGCGGGCTACGACGCCGCGGTGCCCAGGCCGGACCGTGGTGCCGCGACCGTCATCACGCCGCCGTCGCTCGCGGAGCTCCTACGGACGGACCGGGAGCCGCTCGTCCCGTTCCTGCACCCCTCGGCGCTCGAGCTCATCGCCCGGTCCACACCGGGACGGTCCACGCGGTGACGCCTAGGCCGCCCGTCACGTCCGAGGCGGTCGTGACGCGGACGTAGTAGTAGCGCGAGGTGCTCGACGCCACGACGACCGAGATGACGTGGGTGGCTCCCAACCTCCCCGCGACCGACGCCGAGTACTCCTTCCTCGTCGAGATCGCCGGAGCGAGGGGGAGCCGCGCGCCGTTCCGGGTAGCGATCCGAGAGGCGGTGCTCGAGATCATCGCCACACCGGGCTGAGCGCCATCCGGGGGACCGCCTGGCTACGAACCAGGCTTCATCACCCTCAGGTAGAGGATCGCGGCGATCGGGACCATCGTCACCGAGCCCGAGATCATCGTGCGGCGCGCCGCCGCACCGTAGTCGGCCGGATCGGCACTCGCAGACGCGAGCTCCACCTGACGCCGCAGCGCCGGCCCGAACCACGCACCGGCGATCACGCCGAGCGCGACGTACAGGCCGATCGCCGCGGCGATCCGGAACGTCGAGAACCCGAGGTCGCCGTCGAGGACCATGAGGATCCCGGTGATCGGCAGGACGACGAACGCGGGGTTCGCGAGCCGCCGGTCGATCGCGCGGACCCCGCGCAGGATCTCGGCCTCGCGAGCCGGGTCGGTGCCCGAGCGCCGCAGCCACACGAAGTAGGTCACGTTCGAGCCGACGGCGACGATCGCGGCGAGGATGTGCACGAGCTTCAGCCACAGGTACGTGTCCACGCCTCTCCCTCCCCGGAACGCGAAGCGATGACGCGAGCGAGGCGTCACCACCGGGGTCAAACGGCCCTCAGGCCGTCGAGGCGGACGCGGCCTTCTCCAGGCCGAGCTCGCGGATCGAGATCTCGCGCATCCGGAACTTCTGGATCTTGCCGGTGACGGTCATCGGGAACTCGTCGACGACGAGGATGTAGCGGGGGATCTTGTACGTCGCGATCTTGCCCTTGCAGTAGATCCGCAGATCCTCGCCCGAGACCTCGGCCCCCTCCTTGAGGCGGACCCAGGCGCAGATCTCCTCGCCGTACCTCTCGTCGGGGACGCCGATCACCTGGACGTCGGCCACGGCGGGGTGCGTGTAGAGGAACTCCTCGATCTCGCGCGGGTAGATGTTCTCGCCCCCGCGGATCACCATGTCCTTGATCCGGCCGACGATGTTCACGTAGTCGTCCTCGCGCATCACGGCCAGGTCGCCGGTGTGCATCCACCGCGCTCGGTCGACGGCCTCGCGGGTCGCGTTCGGGTCGTTCCAGTACCCGAGCATCACGAGGTAGCCGCGCGTGCAGAGCTCGCCCGGCTGACCTCGCGGGACCGTGCGCCCCCACGCCGGGTCGACGATCTTCGCCTCGACGTGCGGGTGGATCGCGCCGACCGTCGAGACACGCAGGTCCAGGTCGTCGTCGGGGAGCGACTGGAAGGACACCGGGGAGGTCTCGGTCATCCCGTAGCAGATCGTGACCTCGGTCATGTGCATGCGGTCGACGACCTGCTTCATCACCTCGACCGGGCACGGCGAGCCCGCCATGATGCCGGTCCGAAGGCTCGTCAGGTCGAACGTGTGGAAGTCCCCGTGGTCCAGCTCGGCGATGAACATCGTCGGGACCCCGTACAGGGCCGTGCACCGCTCCTCCTGCACGGCCTCCAGACACGCGCCGGCGTCGAAGGACTCGGACGGGATGACGACGCAGGACCCGTGCGTCAGCGCCGCGAGATTGCCCATCACCATCCCGAAGCAGTGGTAGAAGGGCACGGGCACGCAGATCCGGTCGCTCGGGTCAAGGCGCTCGCGCTCACCGACGAAGAACCCGTTGTTCAGGATGTTGTGGTGCGAGAGGGTCGCGCCCTTCGGCTGACCGGTCGTGCCGCTCGTGTACTGGATGTTGATCGGGTCGTCGAAGTCAAGGGTTGCCTCGCGCTCGCGCAGGTCCTCGAGCGGCGTCTCGTCGGCCCGCGCGAGGAACGCGTCCCAGGCCGTCGCCCACGGCTCGGGCCCCTCGCCGAGCAGCACAACGTGCCGCAGCCCCGGGAGGTCCGGCCGCACCTGCTCGAGCATCGCGACGTAGTCGGTCGAGCGGAACGCGCGCGCCGAGACCAGCACCGACACGCCCGCCCTGTCCAGGATGAAGCCGAGCTCCTGCGTCTTGTACGCCGGGTTCACGTTCACGAGGATCGCGCCGGCCTTCGCGGCCCCGTACTGCGTGATCACCCACTCGGCGCGGTTCGGGCTCCAGATGCCCACCCGGTCGCCGGCACGGACGCCGAGCGCCATCAGGGCGCGCGCCACGCGCTCGGCCTCGGCGTGGAGCTCGGCGTACGTGTACTGCAGGCCCTGGTGTCGCGAGACGAGCGCCTCGAGCTCGCCGTGCAGGCCTCGCGCGTGATCCAGTTCCTGCCCGATCGTGCGCGCGAGGAGCGGTCGCTCGGACGGGCCCGAGACGTACGAGACGTCGCTCACGCCGGCATCGTGGCCGCGCCGGCGCCGCGCGAGCGAGGCCGAAGGACCCTCCGCGGCGGGGGCTACTCGGCCTCGAGCCGGCGGCGCGCCTCCGCGAGCTCGGCCATCTTGTCCTCGCCGACGGCCGGGAACTCGAGCCCGAGGCCGTCGAGCGTGTCGATGAGCACGCCCGCGACGAGCGCGCGCATCACGAACTTGTGGTCGGCGGGGATCACGTACCAGGGTGCCCACGGCGTCGAGGTCGCCGAGATCGCGTCCTCGTACGCGCGCTGGTAGTCGTCCCAGAACGCGTGCTCTGCCACGGCGCCAACCGAGAACTTCCAGCGTTTGTCCGGCTCATCCAGCCGTGCGAGGAACCGCTCCTTCTGCTCGCGCTTCGAGACGTGGAGGAAGAACTTCACGACCTTCGTGCCGTTGCGGTCCAGGTGGCGCTCGAGCGCGTTGATGCTCTCGTACCGCTGCTTCCACAGGCGCTTGCCGCCAGGCCGGTCCGGGAGCCGCTGGGCGTCGAGGAACTCCGGGTGCACCCGCACCACGAGCACCTCCTCGTAGTACGAGCGGTTGAACACGCCGATGCGACCGCGCTCGGGCAGCCGCGTGACGCACCGCCACAGGAAGTCGTGGTCCAGCTCCTCGGCCGAGGGCTGCTTGAAGCTCGAGACGTGCACGCCCTGCGGGTTCACACCCGAGAAGACGTGCTCGATCGTCCCGTCCTTGCCGGCCGCGTCCATCGCCTGGAAGATCACGAGCAGCGCGTAGCGGTCGCTCGCCCACAACCGCTCCTGCGCGTCCGAGAGCCGCTCGACGAGCCCGCCGAGGTACTCGCGCGCGTCGTCCTCGCGCGCGTCCCGCAGGAGCGCCTTCAGCGTCGGGCCGCCCTTCCACCCGGGGTCGCGGTCCTCGAGCCGCGCCCGCGTGTCCGGCTCGACCCGCAGCCGCTCGTGCACGTCCTTCGACAGCACGCCCATCTCACACCTCAGGAAGCGACGACAGGTCGGGCTCGCGGCCCTCGAGCCCGAGCAGCCAGTTCCGCACGTTCTCGCCCAGGTGCGGCACGAAGTAGCCGCCCTCCTGGAGCACGATCGTCGAGCGCCCGAGCGCCGCCACTCGGTGGCCGGCCTCGTGGTAGGCCTCGGTCGTCAGCGCCAGGTCGCAGATCGGGTCTCGGCCGTACGTGTCGATCCCGAGCGACACGACGAGCGTCGAGCCACCGAACGCCGCGATCGCCTCGAGCCCTCGGTCCAGGTTCGCCAGGTACTCCTCGTTCGAGCAGCCGAGGGCTAGCGGCAGGTTCAGGGTCGTCCCCTCCCCCGCACCGGCGCCGGTCTCCTCGGCGAACCCGGCGAAGTACGGGTACGCCCGGTCCGGGTCGCCGTGGAGCGAGACGTACAGCACGTCGCCTCGCGCGTAGAAGAGCTGCTGGGTACCGTTGCCGTGGTGGTAGTCGACGTCGAGGATCGCGACCGGCTCGCCGGTGCGCCGGACCAGCTCCTCCGCCACGATCGCGGCGTTGTTGAAGAAGCAGTAGCCGCCGAACATCGCGCGGGCGGCGTGGTGGCCGGGCGGCCGGCACAGACCGTATACCGAGCGCTCCCCGCGGAGGACGAGATCCATCGCGGTGAGCGCGACGTCGACCGCGTCCCGCGCCGCCGCGTACGTGCCCTCGACCATCGGCGTCGCGGTGTCGAAGCACCACATCCCGATCGAGGCACGAGGCGTGCGCGGCACGCGACCCGCGCCCATGCCCTCGCGGAGGGCCGGGAGCGGGAACGTGTCCGGGAAGATCTCGACCGCGGTCTCTCCGGCGGCGATCCACTCCCGCCAGGCGCCCTCCAGGTATCCGAGCATCGCCGGGTCGTGGACCGCCGTGATCGGGTCGGTGCCGTGCTCGATCGGGGTCTCGAACGCGAACCCGCCGTCGGCCTCGAGCGCGCGGCGGATCGCCTCGGCCCGCTCGGGGGTCTCGTAGATGCCGATCGCCTCGCCGTCGGCCATCTCGTGTTTCGGCTCGTGCCGCAGGTGCTCCGGGCTGTAGACGGCGCGCATCCTGGCTCCTCCTCGAACGGGTGCGGACGGCTCGGATGCTATCCCGGCGGGGTCGCGTCGACCTCGGCGTCCTCGAGCAGCGAGCGCAGGGCGCGCAGGGCGCGCCCACGGTGGCTGATCCGGTGCTTCTCGGCCGGCTCGAGCTCGGCCATCGTGCGGTCCCAGCCCTCGGGGACGAACAGCGGGTCGTAGCCGAACCCCCCGCCCCCCCGCTCGCTGGTCTCGAGCGTGCCCTCGCACGCTCCCTCGGCGTGCACCTCGCGACCGTCCGGCCAGGCGATCGCCGCGACGCACCGGAACCGTCCGCTGCGCCCCGAGCCCGGCACGCCCTTCAGCGCGGCGAGGAGCTGGCGCCGGTTCGCCGCGTCGGTCGCGTCCGCGCCGGCGTACCGCGCCGAGCGCGGGCCTGGCGCGCCGCCGAGCGCGTCCACCTCGAGCCCCGAGTCGTCGGCCAGGGCCGGCACGCCGAGCGCCGCCGCGACCGCGCGCGCCTTCTCGAGGGCGTTGTGCAGGTACGCCTCGTGCGGCTCCTCGACGTCGGGCCACGGGCCCTCGTGCGTCTCGGCGGTCATCCACTCGACTGGCCAGTCCGCGCAGATCGCCCGGATCTCGCGGAGCTTGTGGGCGTTCCCGGAGGCGATCGCGAGCCGTTCGGGGAAGGCCATCTCAGCCCAGGGCGGCGCGCTGGACCTTCGTGAGCCTCCGGATGCCGGCGCTCGCCAGGTCGAGGATCCGGTCGAGGTCCTCGCGACCGAACGGCTCGCCCTCGGCCGTGCCCTGGATCTCGACGAGCCGGCCCGACCCGGTCATCACGACGTTGAAGTCGACCTCGGCCGCGGCGTCCTCCTCGTACGTCGGGTCGAGCACCGGACGGCCGTCGACGATCGCGACGCTGACCGCGGCGACCGAGTCCGTGAGGACCTCCTGCTTCACGACGCCGCGCTCCTTCAGCGCGCGGACCGCCTGCGCGAGCGCGATCCAGCCGGCGGTGATCGATGCGCACCGCGTCCCGGCGTCGGCGAGCAGCACGTCACAGTCCACCATCACCGTGCGCTCGCCGAGCTTCGACAGGTCGGTCACGGCGCGCAGCGAGCGGCCGATCAGCCGCTGGATCTCCTGCGTCCGGCCGCCGGGGCGGCCGCGGTTCACCTCTCGGCCGGTGCGCTCGGACGTGGCGCGTGGGAGCATCGCATACTCGCCGGTGACCCACCCCTTGCCCGTGCCGCGGAGCCATCGGGCCGGCTCGTCCTCGATCGACGCGGCCACGAGCACCCGGGTGCGGCCCTGACGGAACAGGATCGAGCCCTCGGCCCAGTCCTGGTATCCCAGCTCGTACTCGACCGGGCGCAAGGCATCGTGGGCGCGTCCGTCGGGTCGGCCGCTCAACCGCCGACCTCGATCGCCATCCCCTCGACCGCCACGTCGAGCGGAGCCGTGAACTCCTCGGCCGCCTGGCCGCGCGAGACCTCTCGGTCCAGGGTCGGCCAGATGTGCGTGAGGACCAGACGTCCGGCCCCGGCCTCTCGAGCGTGCTCCGCGGCCTGCCGTGCGGACATGTGGAACGGCAGGAGATCGTCGCGGTCCTGCCAGGTGGCCTCGGCGAGGAACACGTCGGCCTCGCGTGCGAGCGTCTCGACGTGATGCGTCGGACCCGTGTCGCCGGTGTAGGCGAACACCTGACCGTCGGCCTCGAAGCGGTAGCCGAGCGCCGGCAGCCCGAGGTGCTCCATCGGCTCGGTCTTCACGCGGAAGGGCCCGAGCTCGAACCCGTCGCCGGGCGGGACGTCGCGGAACTCGAACGCCGTGCGCATCGCGACCTGGCTGTCGATCGACACGACGTCGGCGAGCTTGCGCGCGAAGTCGAGCGGGACGAACACGGGGAGCCCCGGCTTGCCAAGCTCCCCGTAGAACAGGGCGTAGAACGTGGGGTACAGGTCCACGAAATGGTCGGGGTGCTCGTGGGTGATCGCGATCGCGTGGATGTCGGGCAGCTCGATGTGCAGCTGGAGG
The DNA here is from genome assembly GCA_036845105.1 of Actinomycetota bacterium. Classification (GTDB taxonomy): domain Bacteria; phylum Actinomycetota; class UBA4738; order UBA4738; family HRBIN12; genus HRBIN12. The sequence continues at coordinate 11,042 of DAIUEM010000008.1, forward strand.
TTCGCGAGCGTCCCCGTGCCGGCGTCCAGGTACAGGTTGAACCCGTCGTGCTGCAGCAGGTACCCGCTCGTCGCCGTCCCGTCGTTCGGCCAGGTGCCGCTCGACCCAAGGACCGTCAGCCTCAACCCACGCCTCCCAGCTCCACGCGCCGCACGTGGAGATCGCCGATCTCCGGACCGAGGAACCGCTCGGCGAGCGCCTGGAAGAGCACCGGATCCCCCGTACAGAGGAACTCGTGGGCGGGATGTCCGGCGGCATCCCCGCGGGCGAGCCCCTCGCGCAGCAGCGTAGCGTACACGTCCTTGGCCGTTTCCTCCGCGGAGGACACGAGCACGACGTCGGGCCCGCTCTCGAGCTGGATCAGCCCCGAGAGCAGCGGGTAGTGGGTGCAGCCGAGGATCAGCGTGTCGATCCCCCGCCGGCGCAGCGGGGCGAGGTACTCGGCGACCGCCTCCCGGACGCGCTCGCTCGTGGTGTCGCCGGCCTCGACGAGGTCCACGAGGGCCGGGCAGGCCTCCGAGTACAGCTCGGCGTGGGCGTGGTGCTCGCGGATCGCCCGGTCGTAGGCGCCGCTCTTCACCGTGGCCTCCGTGCCGATCATCCCGATCACGTGGTTGCGGGTGGCGCGGACCGCGCCGCGCACGCCCGGGTCGACGACGCCGACGACCGGGATCCCTGCGGTCTGCGCCACGTCCTCGATCGCGCTCACCTCGACCGAGTTGCACGCGACGACGATCATCTTCACGTCTCGGCGGACCAGCTCCTCGGCGATCTGGAGGGCGAACGCGCGGATCTCCTCGACCGGCCGAGGCCCGTACGGCGAGCGCGCCGTGTCGCCCAGGTAGACGAGCGGCTCGTCCGGGAGCAGGTCCAAGATCGCACGGACGACCGTGAGGCCGCCGACGCCCGAGTCGAAGACGCCGATCGCGCGGTCGTCGCTCACGGGCTCACCACCACAGCGACCCCTCGACGCCCTTCTCGGCGCGCTCGAGGTCTGGGACCCAGGCCTCCGTCGACAGGTACTTCCAGCCGCCGTCGGCGAGCAGGCACACGACGTCGCCCTCGTCGATCTCTCGGGCGATGCGTTGGGCGACGTGGACCACGGCGCCGGAGGAGATCCCCGCGAAGATACCCTCCCTCGCCGTGAGCTCGCGCGTCGCGCGCAGCGCGTCGGCCGAGTTCACGAGGAACTTCCGGTCCACGACGCTCGGGTCGAAGATCGGCGGTACGAACCCCTCGTCGAGCGAGCGCAGCCCGTAGACGAGGTCGCCGAGCTCCGGCTCCGCGGCCACGACCCTGATGTCCGGGTTGTGGCGGTGCAGCGCCCGTCCGGTGCCGGTGAGCGTGCCTCCGGTGCCGAGGCCGGCGACGAAGTGGGTGAGCTCGGGCAGGTCCTCGAGGATCTCGACCGCCGTGCCCTCCTCGTGGGCGAGCGGGTTCGCCGGGTTCCCGTACTGGAACGGCATGAAGTACCGCTCGTCCCGCGCGAGGGCCCTCGCGACCTCGATCGCGCCGTTCGTCCCCTTGTCGCCGGGCGAGTAGACGATCTCGGCGCCGAAGAGCTCGAGCAGGCGGATCCGCTCGTCGCTCGCGTTGTCGGGGATCACGACCGTGAGCCGGTACCCCTTGAGTCGGGCGACCATCGCGAGCGCGATGCCCGTGTTCCCCGAGGACGGCTCGAGGATGATCCGGTCGTTCGTCAGCTCGCCCGAGGCCTCGGCGACCTCGACCATCTTCTTCGCGATCCGGTCCTTCGTGGAGCCCGTCGGGTTCGCGCCCTCGAGCTTGGCCCACAGCCGCACGCGCGGCCGCGGCGACATGCGGGGCATGCCGACGAGCGGGGTGTGGCCGATCGCGTCGAAGACGTCCTGGTAGCGCACGGGAAGCGATTATCCCAGCACGACCGACCGCCCCCGTCCGGGACTCAGCCGCCGGCGACGGCGGGCAGGATCGAGACGGTGTCGCCGTCCTCCAGCTCGGTCTCGAGCGACCCGAGGTAGCGGACGTCCTCGTCGTTCACGTACACGTTCACGAACCGATGCAGGCCGCCGTCGTCGGTGAGCACGTTCTTCGTGATCCCCGGGAACGAGGTCTCGAGGTTGGACAGGAGCTCACGCAGCGTGGCGCCGTCGGCGTCCACCCTCGCCTCGCCGCCCGCGTGCTTGCGCAGGATCGTCGGCAGCTTCACCTTCACGGACATCGTCGGTCGGTCTCCTCACTCGGCGCGGCTCGGGATGCCGCAGAACTGGTCGTAGTCGATGAGCTCGGTGACGGTGGGCTCCTTGCCGCAGACGGGGCAGTCGGCGTCCCATCGGAGATTCACCGTCATGAAGTCCATCGTCAGGGCGTCGAAGATCAGCAGGCGCCCCGCGAGCGTCTCCCCGAGGCCGGCCGCAAGCTTGATCGCCTCGGTCGCCTGGATCGTGCCGACGATGCCCGGGAGCACGCCGAACACGCCGCCCTCGGCACAGCTCGGGACCGTGCCGGGGGGCGGCGGCTGCGGGAACAGGCACCGGTAGCAGGGCGTCTCCTGCCCCGGCAGGAACACCGTCGCCTGCCCCTCGAACTGGTAGATCGAGCCGTGGACGAGCGGCACGCCGAGCATCTGCGTCGCGTCGTTCACGAGGTAGCGGACGGGGAAGTTGTCGGTGCCGTCGACCACGATGTCCCAGGGCCCGAGGATCTCGAAGGCGTTGTCGCTCAACAGGATCGTCTCGTACGTCACGACCTCGACGTTCGGGTTGATCCGGAGCAGCGTGTCCCGCGCGGACTCCACCTTCGGCCGGCCGACGTCGTCGGTGCCATGAGCGATCTGCCGCTGCAGGTTCGACAGGTCGACCGTGTCGAAGTCCACGAGGCCGATCGTCCCGACCCCGGCGGCCGCCAGGTACATCGAGACCGGCGACCCGAGCCCACCCGTCCCGATGCACAGGACCTTGGCGTCCAGCAGCTTGCGCTGTCCCTCGGCGCCGACGCCCGGCAGGATGATGTGCCGCGCGTAGCGCTGGACCTCCTCGACGGTGAACTCGCGGGTCATGCGGTGGCCAGCTCTTCCTCGGCGACCTCGCCCTCGACGATCCGGAACGCGCGGAGCACGGGGTGCTCGCGGTCGGACAGCGACATCACCAGGTAGATGGCCTCAGGATAGAACGCGAGCTTGCGGTCCGTCTCCGAGGGGAACGCCTCCGAGTGCGTGTGCGTGTGGAAGATGCCGAGCAGCTCGAGCCCCTCGTCGTCCATCTGGTCGAACGCGTGCAGCTGCTCCTTCGGGTCGAGACGGTACGACGCCGGGCTCGCATCGACGTTCCGCATCGGGAAGAAGCGCACGGGGGCTCCGTCACGGCCCGCCAGCAGCCCGCAGGCCTCGTTCGGGAACTCCCGGAGGCCGTGCTCCGCCATCTCCTTGACCAGGACGTCGTCGATCTGCATCTGCAACTGCGATAAACGCTACCAGCGAGGTCGTATTCCCTGAACGGCGATTCAGCGGGGGAGCCGCCCCGAGACCTCGATCCGGCCCGGCGGGCCGTCGACGACCTCCCCGATCCGCGCGGACGGGACCCCTCTCGCCCGCAGCGCCTCCGCGAGCCGCCCGCCGTCGGCGACCGCGACGAGCAGCCCACCCGAGGTCTGCGCGTCGGCGAGCACCATCCGCTCGGGCTCCTCGAGCGAGCCCCAGTCCACGTGCGGGGCCACGAACGCGTGGTTGCGGCCCGTGCCGCCCGGCACCACGCCCTCCCCGGCGAGGTCGAGCACGCCGTCGATCACGGGCACCGCCGACGCGTCGAGACGCGCCGCGACGCCGGACTCCGCGAGCATCCGGTGGAGGTGCCCCAGCAAGCCGAAACCCGTCACGTCGGTGGCGGCGATCGCCCCGGCCTCGAGCATCGCCTGGGCGGCGCGGTCGTTCAGCGTCGTCATGAGCTCGACCGCCCTCGCGACGAGGCCCTCGTCCGCGACCCCACGCTTCACCGCGGTCGAAACGATGCCGAGGCCGATCGGCTTCGTCAGGAACAAGCCGTCGCCCGTCCTTGCGGCCGAGTTCCGCACGATCCGCCCGGGGTCCACGAGGCCGATCGCCACCATCCCGTACTTGGGCTCGGGATCCGTGATCGAGTGCCCGCCGAGCACCGCCACGCCGGCCGCCGCCGCGACGTCGATCCCGCCCTGCAGGACGCGGCCGAGCATCTCGAGCGGCAGGTCGTCGACCGGCCAGTTCACGACGTTGAGCGCGAGCAGCGGTCGTCCGCCCATCGCGTAGACGTCGGACAGGGCGTTCGTCGCCGCGATCCGCCCCCAGTCGTACGGGTCGTCCACGATCGGGGTGAAGAAGTCGAGGGTCGCGATCACCGCCTGCCCGCCCGGGAGTTGGACCACGGCCGCGTCGTCGCCCGTGTCGCCCCCGACGAGCACCCCGGCGGCGGGCGGGGGAAGCTCCAGCGTGGACAGGAGCGACGCGAGATCGCTCGGGCCGAGCTTGCATCCGCAGCCCGCGCCGTGGCTGAAGCTCGTCAGGCGTCGCTCCGCGAGCATGCGGAGAGGATGCCACACTGCTCGGGATGAGGGCTGCCGTGCTCGGACACGTCGAGTGGATGACGTTCGGCCTCGTCGACCGTCTGCCCGGGTCCGGGGAGATCGCCCACTCGCTCGAGTGGTGGGAGGAGCCGGCCGGCGGCGGCACGGTCGCCGCCGTCCAGCTGCAGCGGCTCGCGGGCCACTGCGCCTTCTTCACGGCCCTCGGCGAGGACGCCGTGGGCGAGCGCGCGCACCTGCAGCTGGAGGGCCTGGGGCTCCGCGCACACGTCGCCCGACGGCCGGGGCAGACCCGCCGCGGGTTCACGTTCATCGAGGCGTCCGGCGAGCGGACGATCACGACGCTCGGCGAGCGCCTGCACGCCCGCGCGGACGACCCCCTGCCGTGGGACGAGCTCGAGGAGGTCGATTGCGTCTACGTGTGCGCGGCCGACGCCGGAGCCCTCCGGCTCGCCCGGCGCGCGCGGGTCCTCGTCGCGACGAGCCGCGTCGCCGGTCTGCTCGCGGAGGCGGACGTGCGCCTGGACGCCGTCGTCGGGAGCGCCTCCGACCCGGCCGAGCGCATCGACACGACGACGCTCTCGGAGTCGCCGACGCTCGTGGTCCGCACCGAGGGCACGCGCGGCGGCTCGTTCGAGACCGTCGAGGGCCGGTCGGGCAGGTACGCGGCGGCCGAGCCGCCCGGCCCGATGGTGGACACGTACGGCGCCGGGGACGTCTTCGCCGCCGGCCTGGCCTTCGCGCTCGGGCGCGGCGACGACGTCGAGGAGGCCCTGGCGCTCGCGGCGCGGTGCGGGGCGTGGTGCGTCGCGGGCCGAGGCCCGTACGGTCGGTCGCTGACCGCCGAGGAGGCCTGACTACCCGGCCGGGACCGGCGCCGATCCCATCGCGTGGTAGCCGCCGTCGACGTGGAGCATCTCGCCGGTGATCCCTCGCGCCAGGTCCGAGAGCAGGAACGCGACCGCGTCGGCGACCGGTCCGGCGTCCGTCGCGTCCCAGCCGAGCGGCGCCCGGTCGCCCCAGCCGTCGGCGAGCGATTGGAAGCCCGGGATGCCCTTGCCCGCGATCGTGCGCAGCGGTCCGGCCGAGACCGTGTTCACGCGCACCCCGTGCGGCCCGAGGTCCCGGGCGAGGTACCGGGTGACCGACTCGAGCGCCGCCTTCGCGACGCCCATCCAGTCGTAGACCGGCCACGCGAACCTCGCGTCGAAGTCGAGCGAGACGATCGAGCCCCCGCGCATCTGCGGCAACAGCTCCGTGGCGATCGTCTTCAGCGAGAAGGCGCTCACCTCCACGGCGGTCCCGACGCTCTCCCACGGGGTGTGGAGGAAGTTGCCGCCGAGCGCGTCCTGCGGCGCGAACGCGATCGCGTGCAGGAAGCCGTCGACGCGCCCCCACCGGCGGCCGAGCTCCGCGGCCACCCCCCGCACCTGCTCGACGTCCGTGGCGTCCATCTCGAGGACGTCCACCGGCCGGGGCAGGCGCTTCGCGCTCTTCTCGGTGAGGCTCATCGCGCGGCCGAAGGAGGTCAGGACGATCTCGGCGCCGTGCTCCTGCACCGCCCGAGCGGCCGCGTACGCGATGCTCTCGCGCGTGAGCACCCCCGTGATCAGCAGCTTCTTGCCCTCGAGCAGCATGCGACCTCCTCCCGTGTCGCGAGCATGCTAGCCGCTCGGCGTCGGGCGGGCCCCGGGCGTCGTCCGCTCTGGTTCAATGGCGGTCGATGGACCTGCGCGCCCTCCCGAAGATCGACCTGCACCGCCACCTCGAGGGCGCGATGCGGCTCCAGACGATCCTCGACCTGTACCGGGAGGCCGGCCAGCCCCTGCCCGAGACCACCCCGGAGGAGCTCGCGCCCCGCGCGCAGGTGCTCGCGCCGATGGACGGGCTCGAGGCGGTGCTCGACGTGCTCGACCTCGTCCGCGGCTCGTTCCGCACCTACGACGCGATCGAGCGCATCTCGTACGAGGCCGTGGAGGACCTGGCGCTCGACGGCGTCCGCCTGGCCGAACTCCGGTTCTCGCCGGAGTTCTTCTTCTCCGCGGGAGGGCTCGACTGGGACCTCGCGATGGAGCGCGTCGTCGCCGGCGTGACCCGCGCGTCCGCCGAGCACGACGTCGCTGTCGGGCTCATGGCGATCTTCTCCCGCGACTACGGGATGGACTCGGGTCGCCGCACGGTCTCGTTCGCGCGGCGCCACCGCGAACGGCTCGTGGGCTTCGACATCGCCGGCGACGAGCTCCCCTTCCCGCCCGGACCGTACGTCGAACTCGTCGCGTCGGTCCACGAGACCGGTCTGCCGCTCACCGTCCACTACGGCGAGTCCGGGCCGCCCGCGTACGCGCGGGACGCGATCGTCCAGCTGGCGCCGCGGCGGCTCGCCCACGGCGTGTCGGTCGGCTTCGACGCCGAGGTGACGGCGCTCGCGAAGGAGCGGCGCGTGGGGCTGGACATGTGCCTGACCTCGAACCTGCGGACGCGCGCCGTCGACTCGCTCGCGGATCATCCGGCGCTCCGGCTCCTGCGCGATGGGCTGCTCGTCACGCTCAACACCGACGACCCCGGCCTGTTCGGCATCGACCTCACGCACGAGTGGGAGGTCGCGCGCGACGAGATGGGCTTCGCGCTCGAGGACCTGCGCACGGCGACGGCGAACGCGCTCCAGACGAGCTTCCTGCCCCGGGCGGTGAAGGACGCCGTGCGGCGCCGCCACTTCGGCTGGCTGGACGACGCATAGCGAGGCACTCGTTTCCGGCGCCCGGGAGCCGACCCCGGCCCGCTAGGATGAGGACCCCTCGACACGCCGCCGGCGCGCGGGAAGGAGCCCATCGATGGACGATGCGCAGAGGGCGAGCGCGCTCGCCGCGCGCTTCTGGGACGGGCTGCTGGAGGACTCGCCGCTGCTCGGCACGATCGTTGGAGACGAGCGGTGGGACGACCGGCTCCCCGACCCGTCCGAGGCCGGACGCGCCCGCCGCGAGACGCTGGCGCGCGCGGCGCTCGCGGAACTCGCGACGATCGACCGCGACGCGCTCGCCGAGGACGCGCGGACCACGCTCGACGTCCTGGAGGCGATCGCCGCCCGCGAGGTCGCCGAGCTCACCCATCGCGTCGACCTGCTCGAGGCTGTCTCGCACCTGTGGGGGCCCGCCCAGCTGCTCGCGGAGATCGGGTCGTACCAGCGGGCGGACACACCCGAGCGCCTCGAGCGGCTCCTCGCCCGGCTCGAGGCCGCCCCCGCCTACTACGCGGCCGCGGCGGACGTCGCGCGCGAGGGCGTCACGAACGGCGTGACGGCGTCACGCGTCGTCGTCGAGCGCACCCTGGCGCAGGTCGAGCGTCTGCTGGCGACCCCGATCGAGGACTCTCCCGCCGTGCAGCCGGTGCCGCCCGGGGACGCCGCCGCCCGCGAGCGCGTGGCCGAGGCCGTCCGCGACCACGTCGCGCCGGCGCTGCGCGGCTACCTGGACACGCTCCGCGCGTACCTGCCCTCGGCGACCGAGTCGATCGGGCTGTCCGCCCTTCCCGGCGGAGACGGCATCTACGCGGCGCAGATCCTCGCCTTCACGACGCTCGCGCTCGACCCGCGCGAGGTCCACGAGCTCGGGGTCGCGGACCTGGAGAGGATCCAGGAGGAGCGACGCCGCTCGGCGGAGGCGCTCGGCCATCCGGACGCGGTCACGGCGATCGCGGCCCTGGACGCGAGCGGTCGCAACACCGCTTCGTCGCGCGAGGACCTCGTCCGCCTCGCCGAGGCGCAGGTCGCGAAGGGCTGGGAGGCGGCCCCCGACTACTTCGGTCGGATCCCGAGCGCGAACTGCGAGGTCCGCGCCGTCGAGCCCTTCCGCGAGCGAGACATGCCCTTCGCTTTCTACAACCCGCCGTCGGATGACGGCGGTCGTCCCGGCGTCTACTACGTCAACGCGTACGAGCTGGCGAACAAGCCCCTGCACCACCTGGCGACGACCACCTACCACGAGGCGAACCCCGGCCATCACTTCCAGACCGCGCTCGAGCAGGAGATGGGCGACCGGCCGCCGCTCCGACGGTTCGGCGGCTACCTGGCTGGCGCCGCCTTCTCGGAGGGATGGGGGCTGTACAGCGAGCGCCTAGCCGACGAGATGGGGCTGTTCGAGGACGAGGCCGAGCGCCTCGGCATGCTCGACGCGCAGGGGATGCGGGCCGCCCGACTGATCGTCGACACCGGCATCCACGCGTTCGGGTGGACGCGCGAGCGGGCGATCGCGCAGCTGCAGGAGGCCGGTGTCCCGCACGTCGACGCCGTCATCGAGACCGACCGCTATATCACGCTGCCGGGACAGGCCCTCTCGTACAGGATCGGCCAGTTCGAGATCGAGCGGTGCCGCGCCGAGGCCGAGCGCCGGGACGGCGCCCGGTTCTCCCTGAAGGACTTCCACGACCGGGTGCTCGCGCTCGGGACCCTGCCGCTGCCGGCCTTCCGCCGCGAGCTCGGCGCCTAGCGTTCGCCCGCCGCGTGCTCGGCGGGGCCCTTCGGCCCGCCCTGGGACTGCCGGACGGCTCCCGTGGAGGGTCCCGATGGTCCCCGGCGCGCAGGACCATGCGTCCCATGCTTGCCGCAGATGCACCTGACAACGTTGAGCCATGGAGAGCGATCGACTCCTCGTGGGTGTGCCCAGGGAGACGTTCCCCGGGGAGACCAGGGTGGCACTCGTCCCCGCCGTGCTGCCCCAGCTCGCGAAGGCGGGGATGGGTGTCGTCGTGGAATCGAGGGCCGGAGAGGCTGCCGGATTCGCCGACGAACA
>DAIUEM010000009.1:0-20243 GCA_036845105.1 Actinomycetota bacterium
GCGACGATGCCGTACGCGGTGTTCGCGCAGTTGGTGAAGCACCCCCTCACCGACGTCGGATTGGACAAGTTCCTCCAGGACTGGAAGGCCCTGCACGAGGAGCTCGAGGAAGGAGCCTAGGTTGGCGACGATGGACAAGAGCGCCCTCGAGGGGAAGGTCGCTGCGGAGCTGCACCAGATGGCGACGGACCTCGGGATCGAGGGGCACCAGCGCCTGAAGAAGGCGGAGCTGATCGACAGCATCCTCGCGCACGAGAACGGCGAGGGCGCGGGCACGCAGGCCGGGGAACGGACCGCCGGCGCCGAGTCCGCGGCGTCGCGGGAGGGCTCGGCGCCGACGGACGCCGGCGGGAACGGCGAGGTGACCGGCGACGCGCGTCCCACGGCGCCGGCCGAGACCGCCGCCGCCGACCGCGCCGAGCGCACGGACCGGCCGCAACGGGCGGAGGCGTCCGAGCGCGCCGACCGCGGCCAGCGCACGGACCGGCAGGACCGTCCCGAGCGCCAGGACCGCCACGAGCGTCCCGAGGGGCAGCGCCCCGAGGGCGGGGGCGCCCGCCGTCGCCCCTCGCGTGAGGAGCGGCGCCGCCAGCGTGAGGAGCGGCGCCAGCGCGAGTACGAGATGCGTGAGGAGGAGATCGCGAGCGCCCCGACCGCGACCGGTCTGCTCGACATCCTGCCCGAGGGCTACGGGTTCCTGCGCACGTCCGGGTACCTGCCCGGGCAGCAGGACATCTACGTGTCGCTCTCGCAGGTCCGGCGGTTCATGCTCCGCAAGGGCGACACGGTCACCGGCAAGGTCCGGCAGCCGAAGGACAACGAGAAGTACTTCGCGCTCCTGCAGATCGACACGGTGAACGACCTCGATCCCGAGACGGCGAAGTCCCGTCCGGTCTTCGAGAAGCTGACGCCGCTGTTCCCGCACGACCGCTTCCGTCTGGAGACGGGGCCGACCGACGTGACCGGCCGGATCATCGACATGGTCGCGCCGATAGGCAAGGGTCAGCGCGGGATGGTCGTCTCGCCCCCGAAGGCCGGGAAGACGACCGTGCTGAAGAACATCGCGAACGGGATCATCAGCTCGAGCCCCGACACGCACGTGATCATCCTGCTCGTCGACGAGCGTCCCGAGGAGGTCACGGACTGGCAGCGGACGGTCACGCCCGCCGAGGTCGTCTACTCGACCTTCGACAAGCCGCCGGACCAGCACATCCAGGTCACCGAGCTCGTCCTCGAGCGCGCGAAGCGCCTGGCCGAGATGGGGCGCGACGTCGCGATCATCCTGGACTCGATCACGCGGCTCGCCCGCGCGTACAACCTCGCGGCGCCGGCCTCGGGCAAGATCCTGTCCGGCGGGATCGACTCGACGGCCCTGTACCCGCCTCGCCGGTTCTTCGGGGCGGCCCGGAACATCGAGGAGGGCGGCAGCCTCACGATCATCGCGAGCGCCCTCGTCGAGACCGGCTCTCGGATGGATGAGGGGATCTTCGAGGAGTTCAAGGGGACCGGCAACATGGAGCTGCGGCTGGACCGGCAGCTCTCGGAGAAGCGGCTGTTCCCCGCCATCAACGTCGAGGCGAGCGGCACCCGCAAGGAGGAGCTGCTCATGCCGACCGAGGAGCTCGCCCTCGTGTGGCGTCTGCGCCGGGTGCTCCACGCGCTCGAGCCGGCCGCCGCGCTCGAGCTCCTCACCGACAAGATCCGGACCACCAAGTCGAACGAGCAGTTCCTGAAGGAGATCGAGAAGGTCAAGGCGTAGGTAAGCTGTCTGACCGAGCGACCGAGGAGTCCCCACCGATGAAACAGGGCATCCACCCCGAGTACGTGCTCGCCACCGTGCACTGCTCCTGCGGCAACACGTTCCAGACCCGCAGCACGAAGTCGGAGCTGCGCGTCGAGATCTGCTCGAACTGCCATCCCTTCTACACGGGCAAGCAGAAGCTCGTGGACACCGGCGGCCGCGTCGAGCGCTTCCAGCGCCGGTACGGCAAGCAGGTCTCGTCGTAGGGTTCGCCGCCCGCATGGCGGAGGAAGCGCCCCGGGAGAACCACTTCTACGGCGGCCAGGCCGTCGTGGAAGGCGTGATGATGCGTGGCCGCGACGTCTGGGCGGTCGTGATCCGCCGGCCGGACCGCTCGATGCACGTCGAGTCGCATCGGATCGACTCGGTCGCGAAGCGGCATCCGATCCTCACGAAGCCCCTGCTGCGCGGCGTGATCGCGCTCGGCCAGGCGCTCGCGATCGGGTTCCGAGCGCTGTCCGTGAGCGCTCGCGAGTCCGCTCCCGAGGAGGAGCAGCTGTCCTCTCGGCAGATGGCGATCAGCATGGCCGTCGCGATCGTCGTCTTCCTCGGCCTGTTCATCGTGCTCCCGGCGGCGGCGTTCCGATGGGTGGGCACCGAGGTCGAGTCGAGCTTCCTCGTGAACGCCGGCGAGGGCGTGTTCCGGGTCCTGCTGTTCCTGGGATACCTGGTGTTGATCGGACGGATGAAGGACATCCGTCGCGTGTTCGCGTACCACGGCGCCGAGCACAAGACGATCGCCGCCTACGAGCACCAGGAGGAGCTGACGCCTCAGAACGTGGACCGCTACTCGACCCTCCACGTCCGGTGCGGGACGAACTTTCTGCTCCTCGTGATGGTCATCACGATCTTCGTCTTCGCCGTCTTCGGGAACCCCGGCCTGTGGTGGCGGATCGGCTCGCGGATCGTGGCGATCCCCGTCATCGCGGGGCTCGCGTTCGAGATGCTGCGGCTCGGGGCGCGATTCCCGAACTCGCGGGTGATCCGGGGGCTCATGGTGCCGGGTCTGTGGCTGCAGAAGATCACGACCAGGCCCCCCGAGCCGGACCAGATCGAGGTCGCGATCGCCTCCTTCAACGAGGTCATCCGGCGCGAGGCCGAGGCCGAGCCGATCGAGCCGTCGGGCGCCTGAGCGCTTGCGCGGCCGACGAGGTCCTTGCATCCCTGGCCGGCGCGACTAGCATCATTGCGGTCCCGTCGATCGAGGAGGCCTTCCCCATGTCTACCGACCTCGACCTGCCGGTGCTCATGAACCCTGACCACATCCGCCGTCGCGAGTTCGTGGCGATCCGCCGGGGGTACGACCCCGCGCAGGTGCGGGAGTTCCTCGAGCGCGTGGCCGAGCAAGTGCAGGAGATGCAGGATCTGATCCGCGACGCGCGGCTGGAGGCCAACGCCGCCACGCGCGCCGCCACCCCCCGCGCCGACCCGTACGCGACGCTCGCCGATCGCGTCGCCGGCGTGATCAGGGCGGCGGACGACGAGGCCGAGCGCAGCAGGCGCGAGGCCGTCGCCGAGGCCGAGCGGACGCTCACCGAGGCTCGCGCCGAGGCCGAACGCATCCGCGCCGAGGCGCAGGCGGAGGCCGAGCAGACGCGCGCGTCGGCCCAGGCCGAGCTCCGGGAGGCGCGCGAGCAGGCGAGCCGCGCGCTCGCCGGGCTCTCGAGCCGCCGCGAGATCCTGATCGAAGAGCTCGCGTCGATGCAGGAGCGGCTGGTCGGCGTCGCGAGGGACCTGGAGTCGACGATCTCGCACCCGGAGAGCGCCGACAGGGGGATCGACGCCGAGACCGAGGCGATCCTGGCCAGGTCCAGGGCCGAGGCCTTCGCCCCGCCGGCGGAGCAGCCGGCCGACGAGGCCGGCGAGGAACCCGCCGACGAGGTCGCCGAGCAGCCCGCCGACGAGGTCGCCGAGCAGCCAGCCGAGGAACCCGCCGAGCGCACGATCGTTCTGGAGGAGGCGGCCGAGACGGACGCGGCGCGGGGCGACCTGGCCGGCGAGGAGCCGCCGGAGCCCTCGGTGGAGGGCGTCTGGGCCGGAGCCGAGACGAGCTCCCTCGACCTGCCGGACCTTCCGCCGCTCGACCTCGACTGGGGGGACACGGAGGAGCCCGAGCGGGACCCCGAGTAGCACGCTCCCGATCTCCGCACCTGCCGCCGCAACGCGGCGATCGAATCGGCTACCTGCGATGATCGGGGCATGGAGTTCGACGCGCGGCTGCGCGAGATCGAGGAGCGGTTCGAGCGGGTGCAGGCCGAGATGGCCTCGCCACAGGTCGCCCAGGACCCGGATCGCCTGCGCGCGCTCGGCCGGGACTTCGCCGAGCTGCAGGCCGTCGTCGCGCCCTACCGCGAGTACCTGAGCGCGAAACGCCAGGCCGAGGAGGCCCGGGCCCTTGCCAAGGACGAGCCCGACCCTGAGATGGCGGGCTACCTCCGTGAGGAGGCGGATGCGGCGGAGGCGACGATCTCGAGGCTGCGGGCCACCCTCGAGGAGCTGCTGATCCCCAAGGACCCGAACGACGCGAAGGACGTCCTCGTCGAGATCCGCGCCGGTGCCGGCGGCCAGGAGGCGGCGTTGTGGGCCGGTGAGCTGTTCGAGCTGTACCGCCACTACGCCGAGCGTCGCCGGTGGAGGTCCGACGTCCTGTCCGCCTCGCCGTCGGACCTCGGCGGGTTCAAGGAGGTCGTGCTCGAGGTCCGCGGCAGGGGGGCGTACTCGCGGCTGAAGCACGAGTCGGGCGTGCACCGCGTCCAGCGCGTTCCCGTGACCGAGTCGTCGGGCCGGATCCACACCTCGACCGCCACGGTCGCCGTGCTCCCCGAGGCCGAGGACGTCGAGGTCGAGATCCGTCCAGAGGACATCGAGATCGACGTGTTCCGCTCGAGCGGGCCGGGCGGGCAGAGCGTGAACACCACGGACTCGGCCGTGCGGATCATCCACAGGCCGACGGGCATCAAGGTCGAGTGTCAGGAGGAGCGGTCGCAGCTCCAGAACCGCGAGAAGGCGATGCGGTACCTCCGCGCCCGTCTCCTCCAGCAAGCCCAGGAGGAGGCTGCGGCGAAGGAGGCGGCCACCCGGCGCTCGCAGGTCGGGACGGGGGAGCGGGCGGAGAAGATCCGCACGTACAACTTCCCCGAGAACCGGGTCACCGACCACCGGGTGAAGCTCACCGTGCATCGGCTGCAGGACGTGCTGGGGGGCGACATCGACACGTTCGTCGACGCGCTGCTCGGCGCGGAGCGCGCCTCCCAGCTCTCGGGCGACGGTCGGGACTGAGCCGTGCGCCCGTCCGAGGTCCTCGTGCGGGCCACCAGGTACCTGGAGCGCCACGGCGTCTCGAGCGCGCGGGCGAACGCGGAGGTGCTGCTGATGCACGTGCTCGGCACGGACCGCGGCGGTCTGTACGCCCGCACGGCGAGCCTCGACCCGCGCGAGGCCAGGATGTTCGGGCGCGCGCTCTGCCAGCGTCGCTCCGGCACGCCGCTCCAGCACCTCACGGGCGAGCAGGCGTTCCGGGGGATCGTGGTCGAGGTGCGGCCCGGGGTGTTCGTCCCGCGTCCCGAGACCGAGGTCCTCGTGGGTGTCGGGCTGCGTGCGCTCGCCGGTGCGGAGGGACCGGTGGTCGTGGACGTCGGCACCGGCACGGGAGCCGTCGCGCTCGCCGTGAAGGACGAGCGACCCGACGCGAAGGTCCTCGCGACGGACCTGTCACCGGAGGCGGTCGAGCTGTCGCGCGCGAACGCCTCTCGCCTCGGCCTGGAGATCGACGTGCGCGAGGGCGAGCTGCTCGAACCGCTGCCCGCCGACCTCCGCGGCTGGGTGGATCTCGTGCTCAGCAACCCTCCCTACGTGACGGCCGAGGAGTACGCGGACCTGCCGCCAGAGGTGAAGGCCGATCCGCCGCTCGCGCTCCTCGGCGGGATCGAGGTGTACGAGCGGCTGGCCGGTCAGGCGATCCGGTGGTTGCGCGACGGCGGGATGCTCGCCGTCGAGATCGGGGACGGGCAGGGACAGCAGGTCGCCGAGCTCCTCGGGCGTTCGTTCGCCGACGTGCGGGTCCACGAGGACCTCGCCGGGCGCGAGCGGGTCGTCGCGGGGCGTCGACCGTGAGCGACCCGCTCGCCGATGCCGCCGATGCAGCCCTCGCCGGAGCCCTGATCGTCCTGCCGACCGACACCGTCTACGGCATCGGGACACGCCCCGATGACCCCGCCGCGACGGCCCGCCTGTTCGAGGCGAAGGACCGGCCGCGCGACCTCGAGCTGCCCGTGCTCGTCGCCTCTCGCGCGCAGGCCGAGGCCGTGGCGGCGTTCGACGAGCGGGCGGTGGCGCTCGCGGGGGCCCTGTGGCCCGGAGCGCTGTCGATCGTCCTGCCGCGCGCGGAGCGCAGCCGAGGTTGGGACCTCGGCCGGGACCGTGAGACGATCGCCGTGCGGATGCCGCACCACCCCTTGGCCCTCGCGGTGCTCGCGAGGACGGGCCCGCTCGCGGTGACGAGCGCGAACCGCTCGGGGGCGCCGACCCCCGCCACCTGCGAGGAGCTCCGGGAGGTCTTCGGCGAGCTCGTCGAGGTGTACCTGTGCGCCGATGAGCCGCTGGGCCGCGCGCCGTCCACCCTCGTCGACCTGACCGGCCCCGAGCCGACCGTCCTGCGGGTCGGCGCGGTGACCGAGACCGAGATCCGCCACGCGCTCTCGGCCGGAGGGCGAACGGGGCTGCGGGCTCGGGGCCCGCGGTAGACTCGCGGTCCCGATGGCCGCCATCCTCGTCGTCTGCACCGGGAACGTCTGTCGCTCACCCATCGCCGAGGGCATGGTGCGGGAGGCCCTCGTGGCTCGGTTCGGGAAGGACGCGCCGGTCGTGGCGTCGGCCGGCACCGCGGGGTGGGACGGGTCGCCCGCGATGCCCGAGTCGGTGGCGGCGGCCGCCGAGCTCGGTGTCGACGTCGGCTCGCACGTGGCGCGGCGACTGCTGCCGGAGCACGTCGGCGACGCCGCGCTCGTGATCGCGATGGCCGCAGAGCATCGCGAGCGGATCGCGCGCGCCGTCCCGGAGGCGGCCGGCCGCACGTTCACGCTGAAGGAACTGGTCCGGCTGCTCGAGGCGCTGCCGCCCGCCGACCCTCGGGCCGTGACGGCCGAGACGTGGAGCCTGCGAGTCGCCGACGCCGAGGCGCTGCGCCGGAAGGGATCCGCGATCCGCCCGGACGACGAGGACGTCGTCGATCCCCTCGGCCTTCCGCTCGAGGCGTACCGCGCGATCGCGTGGGAGCTCCAGGGGTGGTGTAGGCGCCTCGTGGACGGGCTGGCGGGCACGACGATCGGCTCCTCGACGGGCGGGACGGGGGTGGCCTGAGTGCGGATCGCGCTCGGCGCCGACCACGCCGGCTACATCCTGAAGGAGGACGTGAAGCGCTACCTCGTCGACGAGGGCCATGAGGTGATCGACGTCGGGACGGACTCCGAGGAGCCGGTGGACTACCCGCCGTTCTGCGCCGCCGCCGCGCGCGAGGTGGCGCTCGGGCACGCCGAGCGCGCGATCGTGCTCGGCGGCTCGGGGCAGGGTGAGCAGATCGCCGCGAACAAGGTGCACGGGATCCGGGCCGCGCTGTGTCACGACCTGTTCACGGCGCGGCTGTCCCGAGCGCACAACGACGCGAACGTCCTCGCGTTGGGCGGGCGCATCGTGGCGCCGGCGCTCGCGCGCGAGATTGTCGGCGTGTGGCTGTCGACGGGGTTCGAGGGCGGGCGTCACGCCCGCAGGCTCGAGCTCATCGCGGAGATCGAGCGGGAGGAAGCATGAGCGGGTTCGTGGCCGACTGGGAGGCGCTCGTCGCCACCGACCCCGAGGTGGCGGACGCCGTCGCGTCGGAGGTCCGTCGGGAGCGGAGCACGATCAGGCTCGTCGCCTCCGAGAACTACGCCAGCCCGGCGGTCCTGGCGGCGCTCGCCTCCACGATGAACAACAAGTACGCCGAGGGCTATCCGGGTCGCCGGTACTACGGGGGCTGCGAGCACGTGGACGTCGTGGAGCGCCTGGCGATCCACCGCGCCAAGGAGCTGTTCGGCGCCGAGCACGCGAACGCCCAGCCGCACGCGGGCGCGCAGGCGAACCTCGCGGTGCTCGGCGCGTTCTGCGAGCCGCGCTCGGACGACACCGTGCTCGGGCTGCTGCTCTCGCACGGCGGGCACCTCACCCACGGCTCGCCCGTCAACGTGTCGGGGAAGTGGTTCCGGTTCGTGAGCTACGAGGTGGATCGCCGGACCGAGATGCTCGACATGGACCGCATCCGGGACCTCGCGCTCGAGCATCGGCCGAAGATCCTGCTCGCCGGGTTCACCGCCTACCCCCGCGTGATCGATTTCGAGGCCTTCCGCAGCATCGCGGACGAGATCGGCGCGCTCCTGTGGGTGGACGCCTCGCACTTCATCGGGCTCGTGGCGGGCGGCGCCTACCCCAGCCCCATCCCGCACGCCGACGTCGTGACGTTCACGACCCACAAGACCCTTCGGGGCCCGCGCGGCGCGATGATCCTGTGCCGCGAGGAGCACGCGAAGACGATCGACAAGGCGGTCTTCCCGATGACGCAGGGCGGCCCGATCGAGAACACGATCGCGGCGAAAGCCGTGGCGCTGAAGGAGGCGATGGCGCCGGGGTTCCGCGACTACGCCGCCCGGACCGTCCGCACGGCCCGGGCGCTCGGCGGCGCGCTGGCCGACGAGGGTCTGCGGATCGTGGCGGGCGGCACGGACTCGCACCTGGTCCTGGCCGACGTGCGACCTCTCGGGATCGGAGGCCTGGAGGCCGAGATCGTCTGCGACGAGGTCGGCGTCTCGCTCAACAAGAACAGCATCCCGTTCGACCCGATGCCGCCGATGCGGCCCTCGGGGATCCGGGTCGGGACGCCGGGGCCCGCGACGCTCGGCATGGACGAGGCCGAGATGAAGGAGATCGCGAGCATCCTGGGCGAGGTCCTCCGTCGTCCGGACGACGGGGCGGTGAAGTCGGCCGCCCTGGAGCGCGTGGAGGTGCTCACCTCCCGGTACCCCGTGTACCCCGGATAGCCCTGCGCCCCGGGGGGGTCGGAGGGGTACCATCGAGGGAATCGTGCAGCCCTACCTGGTCGTCTTCGTCGTGAGCGCGGGTGTGACGTTCGTCGCCACCCCCCTGGTCCGGCGGCTCAGCCTGCGGCTCGGATGGATCGACCAGCCGTCCGACCGCAAGGTCCATCCCAAGCCCACGCCGACGGTCGGCGGTCTCGCGATCTTCGCGGGGGTGGTGACCGCGCTCGGCGTGACGCACCTCCTGCCCTCGCTTGGATCGCTGCACGAGACCACGTCCGAGCTGGACGCCGCGCTCGTCGCCGGCACCGTCATCGTGCTCGTCGGCCTCGTCGACGACACGCGGGGCCTGTCGCCGCTCGGCAAGCTCGCTGGGCAGGTGCTCGCGGCGGGGCTGCTCGTTCTCGCGGGGGTCCAGCTCCTGTACTTCTATTTCCCCGGTCAGGGCGTCCTCTCGCTCTCGCCCGACCTCGCCGTGCCGCTCACCGTCGTGTGGGTGGCCGCCATGGTGAACGCCGTCAACCTCATCGACGGGCTCGACGGCCTGGCGGCCGGGATGGTCGCGATCGGCGCGATCGCGTTCTTCCTCTACATGGCCCTCGGGCCGACGGCGGGGGAAGACCCGTCGAGCGCCACCATCCTGTCCGCCATCGTCGCGGGGGCGGCGATCGGGTTCCTGCCCTGGAACTTCTTCCCCGCCCGCATCTTCATGGGTGACACGGGGTCCGGACTGCTCGGGCTCATGCTCGCCGTCGCCACGATCTCGGGCGTCGGACGGAACCCGCTCGGTCCGTCCGGCGGCGACCTGGCCGCCATCGCGATCCCGGTGATCCTGCCCCTGCTCGTCCTCGCGATCCCGTTCCTCGACGTGGTGCTCGCGGTCGTCCGGCGGATGCGCAAGGGTCTCGGCGTCCATCACGCGGACAAGGAGCACATCCACCACCGCCTGATGGACATCGGTCACTCGCAGCGGCAGGCGGTCCTGCTGATGTACCTGTGGAGCGCCCTGATCTCCGGATGCGCGCTCGCGGTGGCGTTCATCGACGGTCGGTTGATCGTGATCGCGATCGTCACCGCCGCGATGCTGCTCGCGGTGGTGCTCCCGAAGCTGCTGCGGGACCGGACCCCGCACGGGAGCGACCTCGCGGCGGTTCAGGGCGAGGGCTCCACCGGTCAGGCGCCGGCGGTCCAGATCCCGGATGCCGGATCGCCGGCCGAGCACCCCCCGCCCGTCGAGCCCGAGACGCCGCGGGGCGCCGCCGCCCGGTAGCCTCGAAGGTTGCACCCCCGAGAACCTTCCCTTT
Organism: Actinomycetota bacterium; assembly: GCA_036845105.1. Classification (GTDB taxonomy): domain Bacteria; phylum Actinomycetota; class UBA4738; order UBA4738; family HRBIN12; genus HRBIN12. The sequence continues at coordinate 10,170 of DAIUEM010000009.1, forward strand.
CGGGCCCCCATCCCCTAGCTTTGGCCAACTCGTACAACTCGCCGGGTAGGCCCGCTGCCCGGGGGAGATCCCGTTCGGTGGGCCTCCGGGATGATGATGCCCGCCGCCGTCGGGCATAATCCGTCCGGATCGGCGGCAACGAAGGGGGCGGAGTGCCGGAAGTCGACGTGCGGCTCGAGAGGGTCACGAAGGACTTCGGCGAGACGGTCGCCGTCGACGACCTCTCGCTGGACATCCCGGAGGGAGAGTTCTTCAGCCTGCTCGGGCCCTCAGGATGCGGGAAGACCACCACGCTGCGGATGATCGGCGGCTTCGAGGAGCCAACCCGCGGCACGATCTACCTCAAAGGTCGGGACGTCACCGACCTGCCTCCGTACAAGCGGGACGTCAACACGGTGTTCCAGTCGTACGCCCTGTTCCCTCATCTGGACGTCTACGAGAACGTGGCGTTCGGCCTTCGGCGGAAGAAGGTCGTGAAGGACGAGATCGAGACCCGGGTGAAGGCGTCCATGCGGCTCGTGGACCTGCTCGGGTTCGAGAAGCGCCGGCCGGCGCAGATGTCCGGCGGCCAGCAGCAGCGTGTGGCGCTCGCGCGTGCGCTCGTGAACAGCCCGAAGGTCCTGCTGCTGGACGAGCCGCTGGGAGCGCTCGACCTGAAGCTCCGCAAGCAGATGCAGCTCGAGCTGAAGCGCATCCAGTCCGAGGTCGGCATCACGTTCATCTACGTGACCCACGACCAGGAGGAGGCCATGACGATGTCCGATCGCCTGGCCGTCATGCGCCAGGGCAAGATCGAGCAGATCGGCCCTCCGGAGGAGGTGTACGAGAACCCCCAGACGGAGTTCGTGGCGGGGTTCCTCGGGGCGTCGAACATGCTGGAGGGCGAGCTGAAGGAGTCGTCGAACGGGATCACGACGGTCCTGCTCTCGGGTGGTGACGCGGTGCACCTTCCCGCGGACCGGGCGCCGTTCGCCACGGGCTCCACCGTCAAGGTCGGGGTCCGGCCCGAGAAGGTGCACATCGGTGCCGACGATGGGACTGAGGTTCCGACGGGCTTCAACAGCATCGCCGGCCTGCTCCGGATGTCGACGTACATCGGCGTCAGCCACCAGTACAAGGTCGAGGGGCCCGGCGGCCACGTCCTGACCGTGTGGGTTCAGAACCTCGGCACCACGCCGCCGCCCAGTCCGGGCGAGCGGGTCCGTCTGTCCTGGCAGTGGGAGCACACGTTCGCGGTCCTCCCACAGGAGGGGCTATCCCTCGAGGAGGAGGAAGAATGACCGAGCGCGAAGACCGTGACCTCACCGATCGACTGCTCCAGGACGCCATGCGCACGCGGCTGTCCCGCCGGTCGGTCCTGAGGGGCGCGGGGGTGGGGGTCGCGGGTATCAGCCTGGCGTCGCTCCTGGCGGCGTGCGGCGAGGATGGCGACGGTGGCGGCGGCGATCCGGGCGGCGAGACCGGAGCACCGGCCGACGTCTTCGCTGGCGAGCCCGGCGACACGGTGAACTTCGCCAACTGGCCCCTGTACCTGGACCAGGCGAAGGACAAGGACGGCAACGTCTACCACCCGTCGCTCAAGCTTTTCCAGGACGCGACGGGCATCAGCGTGAACTACGAGGACGTCATCCAGTCCAACGAGGAGTTCTTCGGGAAGTTGCAGCCGCAGCTCCAGGCCGGCGACCCGACCGGCTGGGACATCATCGTCATCACGAACGGCCGCCAGTTCAACGTCCTGACGGGCAACGAGTGGGTGTACCGTTTGGACCCGTCGAAGCGGCCGAACTTCGACGCGAACGCCACGCCGTTCGCGAAGGATCCGAGCTACGACCCGGGCAACGCGTTCTCGATGCCGTGGCAGGGAGGGTTCACCGGCATCGGCTACGACGCGTCGAAGGTGAACGGCCCGGTCACGAAGCTCGACGACCTCGCGAACCCCGCGATCGTCGGGACCGACAGCGTCGGGATGCTCACGTCCGACATGCCGGACTTCGTGATGATCAACCTCGGGATCGATCCGGTGAACTCGGGCCCGGCCGAGTGGCAGGAGGCGGCCGACTGGCTCCTGATGCAGCGCGAGTCCGGGACCGTCCGGCAGTACTACGACCAGGGGTACATCGACGACTTCGTCGCCGGGAACGCGCCGGTCTCGATGGCATGGTCGGGCGACATCCTCTACTACAAGGTCTGGGCCGGCTACCCGGACTTCGAGTTCCTCATCCCCGAGGACGGGGCGCTGCTGTGGCAGGACAACATGCTCGTCCCGGTGGGCGCGGAGAACGCGCCGGGCGCGGCCCAGGTGATGGACTGGTACTTCGACCCCAAGATCGCGACGATGGTCACCGAGTGGGTCCTGTACCTGTCGCCGGCCGGGGGCGTCCAGGAGCGGATCGTGGAGGACGCGGCCGCGGCCCTGGACGACGGCTACAAGGGCTACGCGAACAAGCTGACGATGACGGCCGAGAGCGAGTTCGCGTTCCCGGACGACGCGCTCCTCGCGAAGACGCAGTTCGGCACGAACATCACCAGCGACGAGCAAGCGGAGGAATGGGACAACATCTTCCTCCCGATCACGCAGCAGTAGCTCCGCCGAGGGATCCGGCAGGATGGCGACGGAGGCGTTGACGGCGCAGGATGCATCGGCCGGCCCCCCCACGCGGGGCCGGTCGTATGCGGGCAGGAGGCGGCGGGCCCCGCTCTGGCTGATGATGCCGGGCGGCGTCTACCTGCTGATCTTCCTGATCGTGCCGATGGGGCTGCTCGTGTACACCTCGCTGCAGAGCGGAGGAGCGTTCTCCGGCCGCTTCTACTTCGACTGGGACTTCGCGAACTACACCGACCAGATCGTCCAGTACAAGACGCAGCTGATCCGGTCGGTGTCGTACTCGGTCATCGTCACGATCGCGTGCCTGCTGCTCGCGTACCCCATGACCTACTGGATCGCGTTCTACGGCGGTCGGTGGAAGTCGTCGATCCTGTTGCTGATCCTGCTGCCGTTCTTCGTGTCGTTCGTGATCCGCACGGTCCAGTGGCGGTTCCTGCTCGGCGACGACGGGATCATCTTCGGGCCGCTCAAGGACCTCGGGCTGCTGCCGGACTCGTTCCGGGTGCTCGCGACGCCCGTCGCGGTCGTGGCCGGCATCACGTACAACTTCCTGCCGTTCACGGCGCTCCCGCTCTACGTCGCCCTTGAGCGGATCGACAAGTCCCTCGTCGAGGCCGCGAAGGACCTGTACTCGAGCCGCTGGAAGGCCTTCCGCCATGTGGTCTGGCCGCTGTCGCTGCCGGGCGTGTTCGCCGCGTTCCTCCTCACGTTCGTGCCCGCCACCGGCGACTACGTGAACGCCGCGATCCTGGGCGGCCCCGGGACGACGATGATCGGCAACATCATCCAGGAGAAGTTCCTGCGGGAGCTGAACTACCCCGAGGCGGCAGCGCTCTCGGTCATCCTGATGGTCGCGATGCTGATCCTCGCGTCCATCTACGCGCGGATCCTGGGCACCGAGGACGACACGTTGACGACGGCGCTATGAGTGCGACCGAGACCCGGACGGCACCCTCGACCGGCATCGAGCCGGCGCCCCTCCACGCGCCGAACAAGCGATGGACGCGCTTCATCCTGCCGGGGTTCACGTGGCTGATGATCGTGTACCTCACGCTGCCGATCTTCGTGATGATCCTGTACTCGTTCAACGACATCCAGGTCACGCCCCCACGCCAGACCCCCAGGTTCCAGGGGTTCACGCTGCACTGGTGGCGCGACCTCTTCGGCGTGGCGGGGCTCAGTCAAGCCTTGAAGACCTCGCTCATGATCGCGCCGCTGTCCGCGCTCGCGGCGACGGGGCTCGGGACGCTGATCGGACTCGCGCTGGGCCGGTACCGCTTCCGGGGCAAGGCGCCGATCAACTTCGTGATCTTCCTCGCGATCGCCGTCCCCGAGATCGTCCTCGGGTCGTCCCTGCTTTCGATGTTCGTGCTGGCGCAGGCGCCGCCGATCGGGTTCACGACGATCCTCCTCTCGCACATCGGGTTCAGCATCGCGTTCGTGGCCGTCACCGTTCGAGCCCGGGTCCAGGGTCTGGACCGCTCGCTCGAAGACGCGGCCCAGGACCTGTTCGCGAACCCCATGACGACGTTCATCAAGGTCACGTTGCCGCTCATCGCGCCGGCCATCCTCGCCGGGTTCCTGCTCGCCTTCGTGCTCTCCCTCGACGACTTCGTGATCACGAACTTCGTGTCGGGCACGGAGTCGACGTTCCCGGTCTGGGTGTACGGGGCCACCCGCATCGGTCTGCCGCCGCAGGTGAACGTGATGGGCACCCTGCTGTTCAGCGCGGGCCTGTTCTTCGCCGTCCTGAACGTGATCGTGCAGCGCCGACGCGCCCGGCCGTGACCCCTCGGTTCCGGGCGTCGGCGGCGCGTCCGGCGGTCCTCTCGGGCGCGAGCGGTTCGTGAAACGGTTCACAAGCGCCACGCAAAATGCCCTTCTACCTGCGGAAACACCCCGTGTGGACCTTTGACGTCTCGCGCGGGCCGCGGCTATACTGCGCGGGCCCATGGCCGGTGGACGCGGGGAAGGTTGGAGCGGCATGGGCACCGCGTGGTCCATCACCGGGACGCTCCTCGCGGGCATCCTCGTCTGGGGCGGGATCGGCTTCCTCCTGGACCGGTGGCTCGACCTCCGCTGGTTGTTCCTGCCGGTCGGCATGCTGATCGGCGCCGGAGCGTCCATCTACGCCGTGTACGTGCGATATGGCCGAGACCGCTGAGCGACCCGAACGCGTGATGGTCCGGAGGGCCCTGCTGCCCTCGACCCTCGGCGTGGCCGTGGCCGCGCTCGTCGGGCTCGTGTCCTCGGGCACGGACGCCGCGGCGTCCGCAGCGATCGGTGTGGCGCTCGTGTCCCTGAACTTCGCGGCACACGGCCTGTCGCTCGCGTGGGCATCCGGGATCTCGATCGCCGCGGTGCACGCCGTCGCGCTGGGCGGGTTCGCCCTGCGTCTGGGCGTCCTCGTGGCCGCGATGTTCGCGCTGAACACCCTGTCCTGGTTCTCGCCGCTCGCCTTCGGGCTGGCGGTCGTACCCGCAACCGTGCTGCTCCTCGTCTACGAGGCGCGGCTCGCGATCCGCGGCCTGGGGGGCACGCTGCAGATCCCCGCCGATCCGGCGGCGGTCCGCGCAGCCCAGACCCTCGCCGCACGGGAGGCCTGACGAGATGCTCGCAGCGGTGCTGGCCGTGACCAAGCCGCCCGAGGGCTTCCACGCCCCGGGCACCGAGATCTTCGACTACACGGAGACCTGCCTGATCGGCGACGGCCAGTACTGCCTCACGAAGGTCTCCTTCTGGATGCTGATGTCGGCCGTCATCATCGGTGCCGTGTTCATCGCGGCCTTCCGGAACCCGAAGCTCGTCCCGAGGGGCATCCAGAACGCCGTCGAGTCGCTCGTCGAGTTCATCCGCAACGGCATCGTGATGGAGGTGATCGGCAAGGACGGCCTGCCGTTCCTGCCGTTCCTCACGTCGATCTTCGTGTTCGTCTGGGTGAACAATCTCTACGGCATCATCCCGGGGATCCAGTTCCCGACCACCTCACGGATGGCGATCCCCGCGTTCCTCGCGATCCTCGTGTGGTTCGTGTTCAACATCGCCGGCATCGTGAAGCAGGGCGGCTGGCACTACATCAAGAACACGCTGTTCCCACCCGGCGTGCCGAAGCCGATCTACGTCCTGTACTCGCCGATCGAGTTCGTCTCCGTGTTCCTGGTGCGGCCGCTCACCCTGTCCGTCCGTCTCGCGGCCAACATGATCGCAGGTCACCTGATCCTCACGATCTTCTTCCTGGGGACCTGGTACCTGCAGTGGAAGCTCGCGACGATCCCGATCGCGGCGCTGTCGTTCGCGCTCGGGACCTTCATCACCGCGTTCGAGGTGTTGGTCGGCGTGTTGCAGGCCTACATCTTCACCATCTTGACCGCCGTGTACATCGCCGGAGCGATGCACGCCGAGCACTGAGAAGGGGGAGTTGGGATGATGCACCTGCTGGGTCTCCTCGCACAGGTCGAGGGAGACGTCGGTGCCATCGGCAAGGGCCTGGTGTTCGGCCTCGGCGCGATCGGCCCCGGCATCGGTATCGGGTTCCTCGTCGGCAAGTCGGTCGAGGCCATGGCGCGCCAGCCCGAGGCCGCCGGGATGGTCCGCACGACGATGTTCCTGGGCATCGCCTTCGTCGAGGCGCTCGCCCTGTTCGGGTTCGTGCTGTCGTTCATCATCTAAGAGGAGGCCAGCGATGCTGCAGCTGTTCGTGCTGGCCGCGGAGGAAGAGGCCAAGAACCCCATCCTCCCCGACATCGCCGAGCTGATCTACGGCACGATCGCGTTCGTCATCGTGTTCGCGCTGCTCGCGAGGTTCGCGTTCCCGGCGCTTGGCAAGATGCTCGCCGAGCGCTCGGACAAGATCCAGGGCAACCTGGAGCGGGCGGAGCACTCGCGCCAGGCTGCCGAGCAGGAGCTCGCCGAGTATCGCGCGCAGCTCGCCGGCGCTCGGGACGAGGCCAACCGCATCATCGAGGAGTCCCGCAGGACCGCGGAGCAGATGCGCCGCGACATGCAGACCAAGGCCGAGCAGGAGTCCCAGGCCACCGTCTCCCGCGCGCAGGAGGAGATCCGCGCCGAGCGCGACCGCGTGTTCCAGGACCTCCGTGCCCAGGTGGGCGTCATCGCCGTCGAGCTCGCCGGCCGCGTCGTCGGGGAGTCTCTCGACCCCGACGCGCACCAGCGCCTGATCGACGAGTACATCGACCAGGTCGCCGGCTCGGGGAACGGACAGAACTGAGATGGCCGAGAAGGACGCGCTGGTCCGGGGGTACGCGGAGGCGCTGTTCGCCGTTGCTGAGGCCGAGGGCGAGCTCGAGGCGGTCGAGGACCAGCTCTACGCGTTCGCGAAGGCGCTCGAGGGCCAGACCGCCCTGCGCGAAGCCATGACGGACCCCGCCCTGCCCGCCGAGAACAAGAAGGGCGTCGTCCGCGACCTGCTCGGCGAGCGGGCGAACCCGCACACGGTGAACGTGCTCGGGTTCCTCATCGACCAGGGCCGCGCGCGCGAGATCGGGCGCATCGTCGAGGAGCTCGCGTCGCTCGCCGCCGAGCGCCGGGCGCACGTCGTCGCCGAGGTCCGCAGCGCCGTCCCGCTCGACGACGCACAGCGGCGGCACCTCGCCGAGGCCCTCTCGAGGGCGACGGGACGCCAGGTCGAGGTCAAGGTGGTCGTCGACCCGAGCGTCGTCGGCGGCGTCGTCGCGAAGGTGGGCAACGAGGTGTTCGACGGCAGCGTGCGTACCAAGCTGGACGAGGCGCGAGGGATCCTGACCCGCTCCCGGTGACCGGAGCAAGGAAGAGAGCTGATGGCACTCACATTCGACCCCCAGAGCATCGCGGACGCGCTCCGCAGGAACGTCGAGAGCTGGACGCCCTCGGTCGAGCGCGAGGAGGTCGGCCGGGTCATGCTGGCCGGCGACGGCATCGCCCGCGTGAAGGGCCTGCCGCGTGCCATGGCGAATGAGCTGCTCGAGTTCACCGGCGGCGTTCTCGGCCTGGCCTTCAACCTGGACGAGGACGAGATCGGCTGCATCATCCTCGGCGAGTCCGAGCACATCGAGGAGGGTGACCTGGTCAAGCAGACCGGGAAGATCCTCTCGGTGCCGGTCGGCGACGGCTTCCTCGGGCGGGTGATCGACCCGCTCGGCAACCCGATCGACGGGAAGGGGCCGGTCCCCGAAGAGGCGCGGCGGAACCTCGAGGTCCAGGCCGCGAACGTCGTCGACCGCCAGCCGGTGAAGGAGCCGCTCCAGACGGGCATCACGGCGATCGACGCGATGACGCCGATCGGTCGCGGCCAGCGCGAGCTCATCATCGGCGACCGCCAGACCGGCAAGACCGCGATCGCGATCGACACGATCATCGCCCAGCGCGACAACTGGGCCACCGGGGACCCGAAGAAGCAGGTCCGCTGCATCTACGTGGCGGTCGGCCAGAAGGCCTCGACCGTCGCCGAGGTCGTCGAGACGCTGCGCGAGAACGGTGCGCTCGACTACACGGTCGTCGTGAACGCGGCGGCCTCGGACCCGGCGCCGTTCCAGTACATCGCCCCGTACTCGGGCGCCGCGCTCGGCGCGTACTGGATGTACGAGGGGCTGCACGCGCTGACGATCTACGATGATCTGTCGAAGCAGGCAACGGCGTACCGCACGCTGTCGCTCCTGCTCCGCCGCCCGCCCGGCCGCGAGGCCTACCCCGGCGACGTGTTCTACCTGCACTCGCGGCTGCTCGAGCGTGCCGCGAAGCTCTCGGACGAGCTCGGCGGCGGGTCGCTCACGGCGCTCCCGATCATCGAGACGAAGGGCAACGACATCTCCGCGTACATCCCGACGAACGTGATCTCGATCACGGACGGCCAGATCTATCTGGAGCCCGACCTGTTCTTCGCCGGCGTGCGGCCGGCGATCAACGTCGGGATCTCGGTGAGCCGGGTCGGCGGCAACGCGCAGATCAAGGCGATGAAGAAGATCTCGGGGCGGCTGCGGATCGACCTCGCGCAGTACCGCGCGCTCGAGGCGTTCGCGCAGTTCGGCTCCGAGCTCGACAAGGCGTCGCAGCAGCAGCTCGCGCGAGGCGCCCGGGTGGTGGAGGTGCTGAAGCAGCCCCAGTACCGGCCGGTCCCGGTCGAGCAGCAGGTGATCGCCATCTGGGTCGCGACCGGCGGCTACCTGGACGACTACCCCGTCCAAGACGCGCGTCGCTTCGTCGACGAGTTCGGCCAGTACGTCGAGACCCGTGCCTCCGCTGTGCTCGCCGCGATCCGGGACACCGGGGACCTATCCGACGACACCGAGGCGGCGCTGAAGGAGGCCGTCGACGCCTTCCGCGCCACGTTCGTGCCGAGCGAGGCCGCCGGCGGCGCCGAGGCCGGGGCCGGCGAGGGCTCGGTGCCCGACGCGCTGAAGGAGGACGTGGGCTGGGACCGCATGTCCTCCGAGGAGGAGGAGCCGCCTCCGCCGCCGACCCGCGAGGAGATGCGGCACGAGCACGAGGAGAAGGCGGGGCCGGCGGGCCAGGCCGACGCCCCGTCCCCCGGGTAACGGATGGGCGCCCAGCTCCGCGTCGTCCGTCGCCGGATCCGCTCGGTCCAGTCGACGATGAAGATCACGCGCGCGATGGAGCTCATCGCCGCGTCGCGCATCGTGAAGGCCCAGCAGCGGGTCGAGTCGGCGCGCCCCTACGCGGAGCTGCTGACGCGGGCCATGGAGGACGTCGCGAGGCAGACCGGCGGTCTGGTCCACCCGCTGCTCCAGGAGTGGGAGACGACCGAGCGCGCGGGTGTGTTCGTCGTGACCTCGGACCGGGGGCTGGCCGGCTCGTACAACTCGAACATCCTGCGCCTCGCCGAGGACCTGATGGACCGCATCCGCGCTCGTGGGGTCGAGCCGATCGCCTACGTCTCGGGGAAGAAGGGCATCTCGTACTTCCGGTTCCGGAGTGTCCCGATCGAGGCGCAGTGGTCGGGCGTGAGCGAGGTGCCCCCCTTCTCGGCCGCCGACGCCGTGGGCCGGCGCCTGATCCACGACTTCGCCGAACGCCGCATCGACGAGCTCCACACCGTGTACACGGACTTCCGCTCGGCGTTCACGCTCCGCGCGACGACGAAGCGGTTCCTGCCGATCGCGCCGAACGAGCTCAGGGACGTGAAGGGTCGGCCCCACTCCGAGTACCTGTTCGAGCCCGCGCCGGCCGCGATCTTGGACGAGCTGCTCCCGCAGTACGTCATCACGAAGGTGTACGCCGCGATGCTCGAGTCGGCGGCCTCGGAGAACGCCGCTCGGCGGCGCGCGATGAAGGCGGCGACCGACAACGCGGAGGACCTCATCAAGGTCCTGACGCGCCAGGCCAACCGGGCGCGTCAGGACGAGATCACGACCGAGATCATGGAGATCGTCGGCGGGGCGGAAGCCCTGTCGGCGGCGGCAGGGGAGTAGGGGCATGGCTGAGAACGAACACGCGAAGGGTCGGGTCGTCCGGGT
>DAIUEM010000010.1:0-19982 GCA_036845105.1 Actinomycetota bacterium
GGAACGACTACTGCCTCACCGACCTCGGAGCAGGCTGGGAGGGGTTCGGCTTCTCGACGAACGGCGGCGCGACGTGGACGAACTCGTTCGTCCCCGGCTACCCGCAGGACACGTCGGCCGAGGGGATGGCGTCGCCGCTCTTCGGCGTGAACCGGTTCGCCGGCGACCCGATCGCGGCGTTCGACTCCTCGGGGAACCTGTTCGTCGGCGGCATCTCCTTCAACCGCGCGGGCGCCGTCAACGGCCACGTCTACGTCGCGACGTACGCCGCCGAGGACCACCCGAGCGGCTACCCGGTCGACTACCTGCGGACGCGGATCGTCGGTCGCGGCACGCCGTCCCGGAACATCGGCGGCATCTTCCAGGACAAGCCGATGCTCGAGGTCGACCGCACGGGCGGCGAGACGGACGGCAACGTGTACGTGTGCTGGTCGCGCTTCACCGGGGCCGGGCAGAACAAGATCTACTTCAGCCGGTCCATCGACATGGGCGAGACGTTCTCGAAGCCGATCCCGCTCTCCCGGTCGCGCGAGATCCTGTCGGTGCAGGGCTGCGACATCGCGGTGGAGGCGGACGGCGACGTGTACGTCACGTACCGCACGTTCGGCGGTGGCGGAACGAGGGTCGGCCTCGCGTTCAACCGGTCGACGGACGGCGGTGCCAGCTTCAGCCGCTCGCGGCTGATCCGCCCGATCACGCCGTACGCCCCGAACGACGGCACGCGGGACTGCGGCGACGGCCCGTTCGAGTGCCCGACGGGGTACGTGTTCGCGCGCATCCCCCTCGAGCCGCGGGCGACCTCGGACCAGTCGGGTGAGCTCCCCGGTGTGTACCTCGTCTACAACGAGGTCGACCCGGGCAGCATCGTGCCGGCCGATACGTCGTACTCCTCCGCGGGGGGCGGGCGCGTCGGCCAGTCGCTCGTCTACGTCGTGTCCACCACGAACGACGGCGCGACGTGGAGCGAGCCGGTCGCGGTGGATCCCGCCGCGAAGGGGCACCAGTTCTTCCCGGACGCCGACGCGTTCGCCGGGCACCTCGCGGTGGTGTGGCAGGACTCGAGGACCGACGAGTGCTACAGCGTCCAGCTGCCGATGGGCAACGACACGGATGCCCAGGCGTGCGGCTACCCCGACGCGACCGAGACCGACATCGTGAACACCTTCGTCGCCGTCTCGGACGACGGGGAGACGTTCGGCGCCTCGACGAAGGTCTCCGACGCTGGGCACCAACCCGAGTACGAGATGTTCGGCAACCGCGACATCCCGTTCCAGGGCGACTACAACTGGATCTCGCTCGCGCAGGATGGGACGGAGGTCTTCGCGTACTTCGCGTGGACCGACAACCGCGACGTCGTGCCGGGCGAGGATCCGCGGGAGGCCACGCAGGACGGATTCGACGTCCACCAGTGCCGCACCGGACCGTCGTTCGAGCCCGACACGTGCCCGAACGCGGGCGGGCTCGACCAGAACATCTACGGCAACTCGATGACGATCCCGTCGTAGTCGTCACGCGGGAGGAGGCCGGCCGCCGGGCGCGGTGGCCGGCCTCCCGCTCGCCTACGACGCCTCCTCGAGCGGCTCGAAGAACTGGCTGTAGTACAGGTCGTGATAGAAGCCGCCGCGCTCGAGCAGCTCGGTATGGTTCCCCTGCTCCACGATGTGGCCCCGGTCCATCACCAGGATCGTGTGGGCGCCGCGGATCGTCGACAGGCGGTGCGCGATCACGAAGCTCGTCCGGCCGCGCATCAGCTCGGCCATCGCGTCCTGGATCAGGACCTCGGTCCGCGTGTCGACGGAGCTGGTGGCCTCGTCCAGGATCAGGATCTGCGCGTCGACCAGGAAGGCCCTGGCGATCGTGAGCAGCTGCTTCTCGCCCTGGGACAGGTTCGACGAGTCGTCGTCGACGATCGTGTCGTAGCCCTCGGGGAGGGTGTGCACGAAGTGGTCCACGCGCGCCGCGCGGGCGGCCGCCTCGATCTGCCCCTCGGTCGCCGAGTCCAGCCCGTACGCGATGTTCTCGCGGATCGTCCCACGGAAGAGCCATGGGTCCTGCAGCACCATGCCGAACAGCCGGCGGACCCCGCTCCGCGTCATGCGGCGCGTGTCGACGCCGTCGAGCGCGATCGTCCCGCCGTCCAGCTCGTAGAAGCGCAGCAGCAGGTTCACGAGCGTCGTCTTCCCCGCGCCGGTGGGACCGACGATCGCCACCGTCTCGCCGGCCGGGACGTTCAGGTCGAGGTCCTCGATCAGCGGGACGTCGGGCAGGTATCGGAAGGAGACGTCGGTGAGCGTGATGTGGCCCTCGGTCGTCTCGAGGGCGACAGGGTCGACGACGTCCGGTTCCTCCTCCGGCTCGTCGAGGAGCTCGAACACGCGCTCGGCGCTCGCGACCGTGGACTGGAGGACGTTCATGATCGCGGCCGTCTGCGTGATGGGCATCGTGAACTGGCGCGAGTACTGGATGAACGCCTGGACGTCGCCGAGCGAGAGCCGCCCGTTCGCCACCATGATCCCGCCGACCACGCAGATCGCCACGTAGTTCAGGTTCGAGATGAACATCATCGCCGGCTGGATGATCCCCGAGATGAACTGGGCCTTGAAGCTCGCGACGTACAGGTCCCGGTTCATCTCGTCGAACCGCTCGCCGGCGCGCCGCTGCTTCCCGAACACCTTCACGACGCTGTGGCCGGTGAAGACCTCCTCGATGTAGCCGTCCACCTCGCCCGTCATCCGCCACTGGTCCGCGAACTGCACCTGGGAACGCCTCGCGATCCGGAGCGTGACGTAGAACGAGACCGGCACCGCGACGACGGAGATCAGCGCGAGCAGCGGGCTGATCGTCAGCATCATGATCAGGACGCCGACGATCGTGAGCAGCGCCCACACGATCTGGGTCAGGCTCTGCTGGAGCGTCGTCGAGATGTTGTCGATGTCGTTCGTCACCCGGGAGAGCACGTCGCCGCGCGGCGTGTCGTCGAAGAAGCGGAGGGGGAGCCGCCCGAGCTTGCGGTCGACGTCCTCGCGCAACCGGAACATCGTCCGCTGCGCGACGCCGGCCATCAGGTACTGCTGCGCCCACCCGAAGGCCGCGCTCAGCAGGTAGACGATCCCGAGTGTCGCGAGGATCCGCCCGATCCGGGCGTAGTCGACGCCGGCGCCGGGGTCCAGGCGCATGCCGGACAGCATCTCGGCGAGCTGGTCGTCGCCCTGCGCTCGGAGCCGCTCGAGCACCTGCTCCTGCGTGGCGCCGGCGGGCAGCTGCTCGTTGATCACGCCCTCGAACAGCACGTTCGTCGCGTTGCCGAGGAGCTTCGGCCCGACGATCGCGAAGACGACGCTGAGCGCGCCCAGGAGGACGACGGTGACCAGCATCGCCCGCTCCGGCCGCAGGCGCCTCGCGAGGCGGGAGGCCGAGCCCCGGAAGTCCTTCGACTTCGCGGGCGGTGCCATCATGCCGGGGTGGCCGAAGCCGCGGCCGCCCGGGCCTGGGCGGACGGGCGCCGTGCCCCCGTGGCGGCGCCCGGCGCTCAGGCTGCCTCCTCGGGGGAGAGCTGCGAGTAGACGATCTCGCGGTAGGTCTCGCACGTCTCGAGTAGCTCCGCGTGCGTCCCGACGCCGGCGAGCGTGCCGTCCGCCAGGACGACGATCCGGTCGGCGTGCATGATCGTGCCGACGCGCTGCGCGACGATCAGGACCGTCGCGTCCGCGGTCTCGGCTCGGAGCGCCGCCCGGAGCCTCGCGTCGGTCGTGAAGTCGAGCGCCGAGAAGCTGTCGTCGAAGACGTAGATCTCGGGCCGCTTCGCGATGGCCCGCGCGATCGCGACCCGCTGCCGCTGTCCGCCGGAGAGGTTCGTCCCGCCCTGGGCGATCGGCGCGTCGAGGCCGCCTTCCATCTCCTCGACGAACGCCCTCGCCTGCGCCACCTCGAGGGCGCGCCAGACCTCCTCGTCCGTCGCGTCCTCACGGCCCTCTCGGACGTTGCTCGCGACCGTCCCCGAGAACAGGAACGCGCGCTGCGGGACCAGGCCGATCCGCGACCAGAGATCCTGCTGCGCGAGGTCACGGACGTCGACGCCGTCGACGAGGACCCGCCCGCCCGTCACGTCGAAGAGCCGCGGTACGAGGTTCACGAGCGTCGACTTGCCGCTCCCCGTGCTCCCGATGATCGCCGTGACCTCGCCCGGCCCCGCCGAGAACGAGATATCCGACAGCACCGGGTCCTCGGCGCCGGGGTAACGGAACTCGACGTCGCGGAGCTCGAGGGTGCCGCGACGCTCCGGCGGGGTCACCGGCGACACCGGGTCGGCGATCGTCGAGGCAACGTCGAGCACCTCGACGATCCGTTCGGCGGAGGCCGCCGCCCGCGGCAGCATCACGAACATCATCGAGGCCATGAGGATCGAGAACAGGATCTGCATCAGGTACGTGAGGAACGCCGTCAGGTTCCCGATCGACATGTCCCCGTGGCCGACCAGGAGGCTGCCGAACCACATGACCGCGACGGTCGACAGGTTCACGATCAGCATGACCGCCGGCATCATCAGCGCGAACAGGCGTGTGACCCGCAGGGTCGTGGCGGTGAGGTCGTCGTTCGAGCCGGCGAAGCGGCGCTCCTCGTGCTCGGTCCGGTCGAACGCCCGGATCACGCGGATCCCGGACAGCTTCTCGCGCAGGATCCGGTTGATCGCGTCGAGCTTCAGCTGCATGGCCCGGAACATCGGCAGCGCCCTGCTCGCGATGAGCGCGATGAACGCCGCCATGACCGGCAGGATCACGACGAGCAGGAGCGACAGGCGCGCGTTCATCCGCAGCGCCATGAAGATGCCGCCCAGCATCATGATGGGCGCGGCGATCATGAGGGTCAGCGCCATCATCAGGAGCATCTGGACCTGCTGGACGTCGTTCGTGCCCCGGGTGACGAGCGACGCGGTCCCGAGCCGGTTGACCTCCATCTGCGAGAAGGACTGAACCCGGGTGAAGAGCTCGTGACGCACGTCGCGGCCGATCCCCATCGCCGTCCGGGCGCTCCAGTACACGGCGAAGACCGACGCGACGCCCATCAGCAGCGTGACCACGAGCATCAGGGCGCCGACCGAGACGATCACGCCCGTGTCCCCCTTGGCGACGCCGTCGTTGATGATGTCCGCGTTCAGCGTCGGCAGGTACAGGTTCGCGAGGGACTGGACCAGGACGAGGGCGACCACGACCGCGAGCTGCCGTCGGTACGGCCGCAGGAAACGCATCAGCAGGCGTCTCACGGACGCCCCCTCCGGTCGCGCCGCGTCCGGGTCGTCGCCTGCACGCAGCAACGATACTGGCGACATGGGCACGCCTCCACGGCTCGGCGCATGAACGCCTCGGACCGGGTGCTCTCGGCGTCCGTCGCGGCGGTGCGCCGCCGGTGCGAGGGCATCACCGGCGCCGAGGTGCTCGAGCGCGACGGGCTCGTGCTCTCGCTCACGAACGTGCCCGAGCCCTCGCTGAACTCCGCCTTCGTCGAGCGCGAGCCCTCGGACCCGGCCGGCACGCTCGCCTGGGCCGAGGAGGAGATGGGGCGTCGCGGCCACGCGCTCGGGATCGACTACCCGCCGGGGCGCTGGCCCGCGCTCGACCTCGCCGTCCGCGAGACGGGGCTCGACCTCCTGCTCTCGCGCCCGGTGATGGTCGCCGATCTCGGCTCGGTGCCGGACGCGCCGGTCCCGTCGGGGGTCGAGATCCGGCCGGTGGACGGGCGGGAGGATGCGCTCGTGCTGGCCCGGGTCGACGCCGCGTCGTTCGGGACCCGCCCCGAGATCTCGGAGGCGGCGTTCACCCCCGGGCTCGTCGGCGTCGAGGGCGTGCGAGGGTTCCTCGCGTGGGAGGGCGACGAGGCGGTCGGGTGCGCCGTGGCGCAGGAGGGCACCGGGACGACCGGCGTGTTCGGCGTCGGCGTCGTGCCCGAGGCCCGGGGGCGAGGCATCGGCGCCGCCCTCACCGTCGCGGCCGCGAGGGCCTTCCGCGCGGACCTCGCCTGGCTGGTTCCCTCGGACATGGCGCGCCCGATGTACGGGCGCCTGGGCTTCCTCGACCTCGAGACGTGGCAGGTCTGGGTCCGCCGCACGGCGTGAGGGCCTTGTCGGGGGCCGCCGTATACTCAACCGCGGTGGCCGTGCTAGGCGGGGAGCTAGCGGTGCCCTGTACCCGCAATCCGCTTCAGCGGGGCTGAATCCCCGCCCGAGGCCCGTCGGGTCCGAGTCTGCTCCCGGCACGGAGCGTTGAAGGTTGGGTCCCGCGCGACGTCATCCCGTGAACCCGGTCAGGTCCGGAAGGAAGCAGCCGTAAGCGGGGCGTGACGGGTGCCGCGGGCGTGCCTGACCGGAGCTACCGGCCGGTGACGCGATCGAGTCCGATGCGGTCGACGGCGGGTGCACGGCCACCACCTATCATCTCGACGAGACTTCCCCGGCGGACACGAGAAGGGGAGCGCGCGTGGCCGAGTACCAGTCCCTCTACAGGAAGTACCGGCCGCAGGGCCCGCAAGAGGTCCTCGGCCAGGAGCACGTCGTCCGCGCGCTCATGGGGTCGGTGAAGGAGGGGCGGCTCGCGCACGCCTTCCTGTTCTGCGGTCCCCGCGGCACGGGGAAGACCTCGACCGCCCGGATCCTCGCGAAGATGGTCAACTGCGAGCGGGGCCCGACGGCCGAGCCCTGCGGCGCGTGCGAGCAGTGCCTCGCGATCCGCGAGGGCCAGCACCTGGACGTCGTCGAGATCGACGCGGCCAGCCACGGCGGCGTCGACGACGCCCGCGACCTCCGCGAGAAGGCGCCGACCGCTCCCGTCCAGGGCCGCGAGAAGGTCTACATCATCGACGAGGCGCAGCGGCTCTCGCGCGAGGCGTTCGACGCCCTGCTCAAGGTCTTCGAGGAGCCACCGCCCGGCGTCCGCTTCGTGCTCGCGACGACCGAGCCCCACAAGATGCCGGCCACCATCATCGGGCGGTGCCAGCGGTTCGACTTCCGCCGCGGCGCCACCGACGTCGTCGCCGACCACCTGCTTCGGATCGCGACCGACGAGGGGATCGAGCTCACGCGCGGTGCCGCGCAGGCGATGGCCCGGCAGTCCGAGGGCTCGTTCCGCGACGCGCTGTCGCTGCTCGACCAGGCCTCGGTGCTCGGCGCCGGGAAGGTCGACGAGACGGTCGTCGCCTCGCTGATCGGGGTCGGCCGCTCGGACGTGCTGTTCGCGCTCGCCGACGCGGTGAGCGTGGGGGACGCGCGCGGCGTGTTCGAGGTCGTTCACGGGATCGTCCAGGAGGGCCAGGACCTGCGCCACGTGACGAACGAGGCGCTCACGCACTTCCGGAACCTGCTGCTCGTGAGGACCGCGCCGGGGCAGCACGACCTGATCGACGCGACCGAGAGCGAGATCGAGCGGCTCTCGGCCCAGGCCGCCAAGCTCTCCGAGGCCGAGCTGGCCCGGATCATCTCGCTGCTGCTCGACGCCCAGACCGACATGCGCTGGACGACGTCGCCCCGGCTCTCGCTCGAGCTCGCGCTGGTGCGGGCCACGATGCCG
The DNA here is from genome assembly GCA_036845105.1 of Actinomycetota bacterium. Taxonomy (GTDB): domain Bacteria; phylum Actinomycetota; class UBA4738; order UBA4738; family HRBIN12; genus HRBIN12. The sequence goes on from DAIUEM010000010.1 coordinate 7,557, forward strand.
GAGACGGACTCGAATCCCGCCGCGCTCATCTCGCGGCTGGAGCGGCTCGAGCGGATCTCGGGGATCGACGTCTCGGGCGGGGGGGCCGTGGCTCCAGGGCTGTATTCGCGACCGGAGGCACGGCCCGCGGAGGCCGCGTCGGCGTCGACGTCGCCCGACGGGGGCTCAGGCACCCCTTCCGCCACGGCCCCCCCGCCGGGACCGTCCGCGGGGCCCACCGAGACGCCCAAGCCCCGACGTGCCGCGAAGGCCGAGACCACTCCGGCTCGCGCCGCCGCTCCCGGCGAACCGACACTCGAACCGCCGGCCGAGGCTCCCTCGGCTCCGTCTCAACCCGTTGTCGGGGCGGGGACTTCGGCGGTGGATGTCTCGATGATCAGGGGGAATTGGCAGGGGTTGATCTCGGAGTTGCGGTCGCAGGGGAAGGCCGTGTTGCCTTCTTTCTTGGAGATCGCGACGCCGGCTTCGTTCGATGGGGAGACGTTGGAGTTGGTGTTTCCGCCGGATCGGAAGTTCGGGGTGACGAAGGTGGAGGAGCGGGAGGGGGAGTTGAAGGAGGCGCTCGTCGCGCTGTTCGGGATCTCGCCCCGGATCCGGTGCGTGGTGCGGGAGCCGGTGGCCGGGGTGGTCGAGATCCCCGAGGACGATCCGCCGTTGTCGGAGGAGGAGGCGCTCGCGCGGCTGACGGCCGAGCTGGGGGCGAAGCCTGCGGAACAGGACGAGGTCTAGGTGTACGAGGGACCGATCCAGGACCTGATCGACGAGCTCTCGCGGCTGCCGGGGGTGGGTCCGAAGTCGGCGCAGCGGCTCGCGTTCCACCTGGTGAAGGCGCAGCCCGAGGAGGCCCGGCGCCTGGCCGAGGCCATCGTGCACGCGAAGGAGCGCATCAGCTTCTGCGCCGAGTGCGGGAACGTGGCCGAGGGGGACCTGTGCCGCATCTGCCGGGACGAGGGACGCGACCGCACGACCTTGTGTGTCGTCGAGGAGCCGAAGGACGCCTCGACGATCGAGAAGGCCGGCGTGATCAAGGGGCGATACCACATCCTCGGCGGGGCGATCAGCCCGCTCGACGGCATCGGCCCCGAGGACCTCCGCGTCCAGGAGCTGCTCGACCGCGTCGAGCGCGACGGCGTGACCGAGGTCATCATCGCGACGAACCCGAACCTCGAGGGCAACGCGACCGCGATGTACGTCGCGGCGCTGCTGAAGCCGCTCGGCGTGCGGGTGACGCGCCTGGCGAGCGGGCTGCCGGTCGGCGGCGACCTGGAGTACGCCGACGAGGTCACGCTCTCGCAGGCGCTCGAGGGCCGCCGGGAGATGTGATCAGGCGGCCGCGCGCCGCCGACGCCGCAGCAGCACCACCGCGAACCACACGGCCGCCGCGATCACCAGGATCGGGATCAGGTAGCCCAGCCCGATGACCACGCCGGCGATCACGCCGATGAATCCGGCGATCGCGCGGTCCCAGGCGGTCGGCAGGCTCGGGTTCTCGACCTGGGCCTCCTGCGGCTCCACGCCCTCCTCGCGGAGCTCCGCGCGGATCGTCGCGAACGACGTGCGGTCCTTCAGCAGCTTGATCTGACCCTTGATGTTCTCGACGCGCAGCTGCGTGTCGTCGAGCGCGTTCTGCACGCGGATCGTCTGCTCGATGCTGGTCGCCCGCTCCATGAGTCCGAACAGCACGTCCAGCCGCGCCTCGGCGATCTTCAGCCGGCCCTGCAGGTCGACGTACTCGGCCGTGACGTCCTGCCCCTCGACCTTCTCGAGGAGGACGTCGCCGAGCGCGCGCAGGCCGGCGAGTGCCGAGGAGAAGTTCTTCGAGGGCACGCGCATCGTGAGCGTCCCCGAGCGCTCGCGCCCGGTCGAGGTCTGCACGAACCCGCCGTTCACCTCGGCGACGTTCTGCGCCTGCGCGAACTTCTCGTCGAACGAGTTCCGACCGATCACGACGGTCATCTGCGCCGTCCGGATGATCCGCGACGGGTCCTGCACGGGGATCGACCCCTCGATCGCCGGCGCCTCGGCCTCGACCCCCGCATCACCGACCAGCGTCTCTTCGTGCCTGATCGCCAAGCGCTGGTTCGCCGAGTCCGTGTACCCAGCCAGGCCGGGCACGGAGGCCGGCGAGGGCACCGCCATGTCGCCCGCCGCCTGATCGGCGGTGTCCCGCTGTCGCGGCCCCCCGCCCGTCGCGCCCGTTGCTCCGGAAGCCGGCCGATCGGCCCCGATCCGAGCCACGCCGCCGTCCTTCAGGAACCACCCGAGCGTGCCGGCGGCGACGAGCACGAGCACCGACGCCAGCGCGATGGCCACCCGCCGCGAGGGGAGCCACCTCGGGCCTCCCGCCCGCCGAGGGCGGGCCCGGCCGGTGCGGAAGGCCGCGTCCATCAGGTCCTCGCGGACCTGGCTCACGTATCCGATCGTCGCGTCCATCGGTGCCTACCCTTCGATCTGCGCCTCGACCGCTGGCGAGCCCGCGAGCTCGCGCCCCAGCCGCTTCAACCCTCTGCTCACCCTCGCGCGGGCGGTCTCCTCGGTGACCTGGAGCGCCTCGCTCACCTCTCGGTAGCTGAGCCCGTCGATCACCCGGAGGGTGAGCGCCTCGCGTTGCTCCTCGGACAGGAGCGAGAACGCCTGCCCGATCGCGCGCCCGACCTGCTCGAAATCGATCAGCTCCTCGATCCGGTCGTAGTCCTCGGGCGAGACCCGCCGCTCGGGCATCCCGAGCTTCCGTCGCGCCCGGGCATCGACCGCGCCGCTCCGGAAGTACCGGCTCAGCTTGTGGCGGCCGATCCCGTACAGCCATCCCGACGCGCCCAGGCCCCGGTCCCTGAACCGCGTCCGGGACGCGAACGCCTCCGCGAACGTCTCCGCCATCAGCTCCGCCGCCGCCTCCGCGTCGAGCGTCCGCCTGGCGAAGAACCGCAGGAGGCTCTCGGCGTGGCGCTCGTACACCGCGCCGAAGGCCTCGGGCTCGTCCCTCGACAGGACGATGAGCTCGACGTCGTCCATGTCTGCGTACACGCGCGCTCCGGATCCGGTCTCCACCAGGACTATGCCGTTTCCGGCCCCCGCCGTGACAGGGGCCGTCGGTTGGTAGGCTCCGCGCGCATGACGACCGACCCGCTCGAGGAGTTTCCGCGCCAGCTCGCGCGGACCCGAGGCTTCACGCTCGGCGCCCCGCGGTCGTTCACGGTGGCGCCCGACGGCTCGCGGGTCGTGTTCCTGCGCTCGAGGGCCGGGGACGACCCGGTCTCGTGCCTGTGGGCGCTCGACCTCTCGACCGGCGAGGAGCGATGCGTGTTCGACCCGCGCACGCAGGGCCTCGGCGACGAAGAGGCGCTCTCGGAGGCCGAGCGCGCCCGCCGCGAGCGCGTGCGCGAGCGCTCGAGCGGCGTGACCGCCTACGCGACCGACCGCGACGTCCGGAGGGCCGTGTTCTCGGTCTCGGGCCGTCCGTTCGTCGCCGACCTCGTCGAGGGCACGGTCGACGACCTCACCGTCCCCGGCACGGTCGACGACCCACGCCTGGACCCGAGCGGCCAGCGCGTCGCGTACGTCGTCGAGGGTGCCCTCCACGTCCGGGACCTCCGCGGCGGCAATCGCGTGCTCGCGGCCGACAACGACCCCGACACGTTCTGGGGCCTTCCCGAGTTCGTCGCGGCCGAGGAGATGGGCCGCCTGCGCGGCCACTGGTGGTCGCCGGACGGCTCGCTCCTCGCGGCCGCCCGCGTGGACCAGCGACGCGTGCGGACCTGGCACGTGTCCGACCCGACGGACCCGGCGGCCGCGCCGCGGGCGATCCGCTACCCGCAGGCCGGGACCGAGGACGCCGACGTCACGCTGTTCGTGTTCGACGTCGTCACGGGATCGCGTGTCGAGGTCGTCTGGGACCGCGCCGCCTTCCCGTACCTCGCGCGGGTGCTGTGGGAGGAGGCCGGCCCGCTGACGCTGCTCGTGCAGACGCGCGACCAGCGCCGGGTCCGGCTCCTCGAGGCAGACGCGAGCACGGGCGCGACCGAGGTGGTCGCCGATCTGGAGGACCCCGAGTGGTTCGACCTGTTCGAGGACGCGCCGCTCCGCCTCGACGACGGCCGCGTCGTGATGGTGGTGCCCGACCGCGAGGCCGACACGTACCGTCTCACGGTCGGCGGTCCGGCCGTGACCCCGCCGGTCCTCCAGGTCCGCTCCGTGTTGTCCGCCGACGATGGCGTGCTGTTCCAGGCCTCGGAGGAGCCCACCGAGGTCCACCTCTGGCGCTGGACGCAGGACGGCGGGGCCGAGCGCCTCACGCACGACCCGGGCGTGCACACGGCCGTCCGGGCGAAGGATGTCGAGGTGCGGGTCTCGGCGACGCTCGAGGCGCCGCTCGCGACGGCGACCGTGTACCGGGGGGAGCGGGCGGTGGCCGAGGTGAACTCGGCGGCCGAGCGCCCCGTGGTCGAGCCGCGGCCGACGTTCCTCACGCTCGGCGAGGACCGGTTGCGCGCCGCCCTCCTGCTGCCCGGCGGCCGAGAGCCCGAGCACGCGCTCCCCGTGATCGTCGACCCGTACGGAGGTCCGGGGGCCTTCGCGAACCGTGTGCTGCGCAGCGCCGGGTCGTTCCTCACGCCGCAGTGGCTGGCCGATCACGGGTTCGCGGTGCTCGTCGTGGACGGCCGCGGCATGGACGGCCGCGGCCCGGCCTGGGACCGTGAGATGCACCGGGTCTTCACGGTCGCGCTCGAGGATCAGGTCGCAGCGCTCCATGCAGCCGCCGAGCGCTTCCCGTTCCTCGACCTGTCCCGGGTCGCGATGCGGGGCTGGTCGTTCGGCGGCTACCTGTCGGCGCTCGCTGTCCTGCGCCGACCCGACGTGTTCCACGCGGCCGTGGTCGGCGCGCCGGTCACGGACTGGCGCCTGTACGACACGCACTACACCGAGCGCTACCTCGGTCATCCCGATGCCGAGCCGGACGTCTACGAGCGGAACTCGGTCCTGCCCGCGGCCGCGGGGCTCGAGCGCCCGATCCTCCTGATCCACGGGCTGGCCGACGACAACGTCTACGTCGCGAACACGCTCCAGCTCTCGACCGCGCTGTTCGAGGCGGGGCGGTTCCCCGAGCTCGTCCTGATCCCGAACGCGACGCACCTGACGCGCTCGACCGCGGTGACCGAGAACCTCCTGCGCGTCCAGCTCGACTTCCTGACGCGAACGCTTCGCCCCGCCTGAGCGGATCGCCGGAACCTCCTTGCTACCCTGAGCGCTGAGCTCGGACCGGAGGCCTCGTGGCGATCGTCGTGCAGAAGTTCGGCGGGACCTCGGTCGGCACGCCCGAGCGGATCCAGGCGGTCGCCGACCGGATCGTCCGCACGCGCGAGGCCGGCAACGACGTGCTCGTGGTGGTCTCGGCGATGGGGGATACGACCGACGAGCTGTTCGAGATCGCCCACCGGATCGCTCCGTTCCCCGAGCCGCGCGAGCTCGACATGCTGCTGACCGCCGGCGAGCGGATCGCGATGTCGCTCCTCGCCATCGCCGTCTGCGACCGCGGATGCCGAGCGGCGTCGTACACGGGCTCGCAGGCCGGGATCATCACCGACGCGCAGCACGGGCAGGCGCGGATCGTCGAGATCCGCCCGAAGCGGATCCTCGAGTCGCTCGAGGGCGGCAACGTCGTGATCCTCGCCGGGTTCCAGGGGCTCTCGACGAGCTACGACATCACGACGCTCGGCCGCGGCGGCTCGGACACCACGGCGGTCGCGATGGCCGCCGCCCTCGGCGCCGAGGTGTGCGAGATCTACACGGACGTCGACGGCGTCTTCACCGCGGACCCGCGCGTCGTTCCGGACGCGGCGAAGGTCGACCGGATCTCGTTCGAGGAGATGCTCGAGCTCGCGGCCGCCGGCGCGAAGGTCCTGCACTCGCGGTCCGTCGAGTACGCTCGCCGGAACGGCGTGAGGATCCACGTGCGATCGTCGTTCAACGACCACCAGGGGACTTGGGTGGTGAAGGAGGAGGACATGGAGGTCGGGATGGAGGCGGCGCTGATCTCGGGCGTCGCGCTCGAGGACCGCGACGCGAAGATCACGTTCGACGGGGTTCCCGACCGGCCCGGCATCGCGGCGACGCTGTTCCGCGCGGTCGCGGGTCAGGGCGTGAACGTCGACATGATCGTCCAGAACGTCTCGCACGAGGGCAAGACCGACCTGTCGTTCACGGTCCCGCGCGAGGACGTCTCGAAGATCCAGGCGGCGCTCGACGGCATCGCGCACGACGTCGGCGCGATCCGCTTCTCGGTCGACGACGACATCGCGAAGATCTCCCTCGTCGGCGCGGGGATGAAGAACCACCCCGGCGTCGCGGCCGAGATGTTCGAGGCGCTCGCCGACGAGGGCATCAACATCGAGATGATCTCGACCTCGCCGATCCGCGTCTCGTGCGTCGTGCGCGCGAGCGACGGCGAGCGGGCCACGCGGGCGATCCACGCGAAGTTCGAGCTGGAGGGCGGCGCGCACCGGCTCACCTGATCGCCTCCCGCGGATCGGCCGGTACCATGGTCGGACCATGAAGGTCGCCGTCGTCGGAGCCACCGGAGCCGTCGGCCGGGAGATGACCCGGATCCTGCAGGAGCGGGACTTCCCCGTCGAAGAGTTCGTGGCGCTCGCGTCCGAGCGTTCGGTCGGCCGCGTCGTTCGGTTCCGCGGCCGGGACCACACCGTCGGCCTGCAGACGGTCGAGGCGCTCGAGGGCGTCGACGTCGCGCTGTCGTCGTGCGGGAGCTCCGTGGCGAAGACGTGGGTCCCCCAGGCCGCCGAGCGCGGGACCGTGTGCATCGACAACTCGGGCGCGTTCCGGATGGAGCCGTGGGCTTCCCTCACGATCCCCGAGGTGAACCCGGAGTCGATCTCTGCGGACACGCGCGTCTACAGCGTGCCGAACTGCACGATCATCACGACGCTGATGGCGGTCGCGCCGCTGCACCGCGAGGCCGGGCTGCGGTCGCTCGGCGTCTCGTCGTACCAGGCGGTCTCGGGCGCCGGCCACCGCGGCGTGACCGAGCTCGCCGAGCAGGTCGGCAAGCTCCACGGGTCCGAGGACGACCTCGGCCATCCCGACGTCGGCGCGCTGCCGGTCGGTGAGGTGTTCGGCAAGACGATCGCGTACAACGTCGTCGCGAAGATCGACGTCTTCGACGAGGAGAGCGGCTTCACCTTCGAGGAGATCAAGATGGCGCGCGAGGCGAAGCGGATCCTCGCGATGCCGGATCTCCAGATCGCCGCGACGTGCGTTCGCGTGCCGGTCGCCGTCGGGCACTCGGTCAGCGTCGAGGCGACGTTCGAGCGCAACATCACGCCCGCCGAGGCCCGCGAGATCCTCGCCGAGGCGCCGGGCGTGCAGGTCCGCGACGACCCCGCGAACCTGGTCTACCCGAGCCCGCTCGAGGCCGCCGGCATCGACGACGTGCTCGTCGGCCGGATCCGCCAGCATCCCGATCGCACGGACACGCTCCTGCTGTTCGCGTGCGGCGACAACCTCCGGAAGGGCGCGGCGCTGAACGCGGTCCAGATCGCCGAGGCCGTCCTGGCGCGCTCGTGAGCGACTGCGTCTTCTGCAGGATCGGCGCGGGCGAGGCGCCGTCGGATCGGGTCTTCGAGGACGAGCGCACGTTCGCGTTCCTCGACATCCACCCGGCGGGTGAGGGTCACACGCTCGTCATCCCGAAGACGCACTGGACGACGGTGTGGGACGCGGACGCCGAGGACTGGCGCGCGGTGTGGGAGATGGTCCGCCGTGTCGCCGCGGGCCTCCGATCGGCGTTCGACCCGGACGGCCTCTACGTCCGGCAGGCGAACGGGCACCTGGGCGGGCAGGAGGTCATGCACCTCCACGTCCACCTGATCCCCCGGTACGCGGCCGGCCGGGCGCCGGGCCTCGGCTCGCTGGCCGAGGTGGCCGAGGCGATCCGCGCCGCCGTCTGAGTCGTTCAGCCGAGGTCGGCGAGCGCCCGAGCCACGAACGTCTCGTACCGGCGGAGCTTCTCGGGGGTCACGCCTGGCGCCGTGCCGTCGCCGAGCCAGTCCACCGCGTCGAGCACGTCCCAGTACGGGTGGTGGTCGAGGCCGGGATCGAGCGCACGCCACGCGTCGAGGAATCCGTCGGCCATCGCGAGGTCGAAGTCCCACGCCAGGTTGATCCGCGCCTGCGCGAGATCGATGCCCGGTGGCCCGACACACCCGGTCGTCCAGTCCACGACGCCGGTGAGCACGCCGTGCTCCCACACCGTGTTCCCGTGGTGGTAGTCGCGATGGATGAACCGGGTCGGCGTCTCGGGCGGCTCGGACGCCACCACCTCGAAGGCACGCTCCCACGTCCGCGTGTCGAGCGCCCACGCGGGTGGCCGAAGGTCGGCGACGGTGAACCCGTCCGAGACGAAGTACGGTTCGTATGCGCGAATCGAGGGCGGCACGTCGACGGCGTGGATCGCGGGCAGCGGTTCGGCGAGCCGGCGAGCGAACGCGTCCAGGTCGTCCGGTGTGCCGGGTGGGTGGCCCGGCACCCACGTCAGCAGGAGCGTCGGCACCTCACAGAGGTCGCCCGACGCGTCCTCGGCGATCAGCCTCGGCACGGGGAGGTCGGCGTGCTCGAGCGCGCGGAGCGCCGCGACCTCGTCGGTAGGCGAGTGCCACGGATCGGACGCGAGCAGTTCCACGTCGGTGTATCGGCGCAGCAGCAGCTCGAGGTCGGCGCCTTCGGGCGACTGGATCCGGAGGCGGTGGTTCGTGTGCGAGGTGTCGGGCAGGGTCGCGATCTCGTGCACCCGCGCCGTCGACCCGAGCACCGAACGGAGCCACTCCACCGTGCGCTCGGGGAGTCCGGTCGCCATGTCCCTCTATAGAAAGGTATCGGGGCGCGCGCGTCAGCGGACGAAGTCGCATGTGCACGGCGAGCGCCCGCACTTCGGGCACCCGTCGGCGTAGCGCGCCATCGCCTGCTCCAGGTCCACGCCGCTCAGGTTCGCGAGCGAGGCGAGCCACGCGAGCACGTCCGAGAACTCGAGCTCGAGCTCGGCGTGGTCACCCCGACGGAGCGCCTTCGCCAGCTCCCCGACCTCCTCGGTGAGCCAGCGGAAGGTGGCGTCCCGTCCGCGCCTCGCGTCGCGCTGGTAGTAGGTGCGTCGAAGCGCCGCTTGCAGCTCGGAGATCTCCATGGGGAGCCGAGTGTAGCCGTCGCGCTTGGCTGGGCGTTACTGCTCGGACTCGGACTCGAGGTCGGGGATGACCACGGTCTCGCCGGCCTCGAGCGCACGCTGCTCCTCCTGCAGTTGCTTCAGCCGGTTGTATACGGTCTGTCGGGTCGTGCCGAGGGCCTCAGCGATGTGCGTGATCGAAGCGCCCCCATCGCGAGCGTCACAGAGCGTCGTCGATTCGAGGTCGTCAAGGTAGAGGCGCAGTTCGCGGATGGCCTCGAGTACTTTCAGCGGAACAGCAGACGACTCGAGCTGATGGATGAGAGATCTGGGGGACCGCACGGGGCGACCGTATCGTTCCCTCGGTTCGAGTGCAACAGCACTCCCTGAGTCGCTCGTCCACAACTTAGACAGCGATGTCCGCTGGAAGGCCCGCGTTACACGCACGTGATTCGCCGGAGATGATGCGCGACCGCGAAATCGGGTGCCAGTCAAACGGCTTGACCTCCATCGGCCTTTCGGCCTACAGTGCGGCTGGACGGCATAGGCCGAATAGGGGCATCGATTGAGCCCAGGTTGCGGAACCGAGGGGACGGGCCCTTTCGGCAACGCCGACCGGCCTGTCCGTCCAGGCCTTCGCGCTCCGAGATCCGTGCTCGGAGCGCCTTCGTGTTCAGGGGGAGGCAACCCATGAAGCATGCCCGGAAGCGTTCGCATCGGCTCATCGGCGCTGGCCTACTCGGATCGGCGATCCTCATCATGGGCTGGGCTCTTCCCTCCGCCTCGGCGGCGCCCGTGATGATCGTGGACGACGGGGGTCCCGACGACTATCCCGGCCAGAAGGACCTGAACTACCTCACGGTCGACTACGCGCCTGGCACGCCGGGCACGATCGTCGTCGAGTGGGGGTGGGACGACACCGCGTGGTCTGGAAACAACACAGGCGACGCGTGCTCGCTCTTCGACACAGACGGGGACGGGTTCGCGAACTACTCCCTGTGCGTCACGGTGGGCGGGGATCCGGCGTCCTACCAGGACCTGCGCCTGTACTCGTGCGGCGACACGAGAACGGACCGGTGCGATCAGCCGACGACGTTGATCAGCCCCGTCTCGTCGACGGCGACGGTCGCGCTGCCGGCGAACTCCGATCCCTTCGGCGTTCCGAGTTCGCCGTACTACGCTCCCGCGCACGTAACGGGGAACACGTGCGGCACCAATCCCGGCTGTTACACGACGGATACCGTCGCCACCGTCAACGTCGTGCTGAACGACATCGGCGGCGGGGCGGACCCGTTCCTGCTGAACGTGTGCAGCTACCCGTCGGAGGAACCGAACTCCGCTCCCTCGGAGTGCGTGGTCACGCCGAATGCCGGCTACCTCACGATCGTGAAGGTCGCCGACCCGAACGACGCTACCGACTTCGTCTTCAACATGGGAACGGGTCAGGAGTCCACGACCGGCGACGACACGTGGACGATCACCGGCAGCGGGTCGGTGCAGATGATCCCGTTCATGTCGGGGACGGACTACGACCTGAGCGAGGTCGTCCCGAGCCAGTGGAACCTCGACTCGGCGGCGTGCGTGTTACAGACCTCGCCGACGGCGCCAACCGGAGACGAGACGTCCACGGGCGTGGAGGACTTCGAGATCCAGGCCGGCGTCGAGACGATCTGCACGTTCAACGACTCGAAGCAGGCGTACATCACCGTCACGAAGGTCGTCACGAACGACGACGGTGGATCGGCGCTGCCGGACGACTTCAGCCTGACGCTCGAGGGCGACCCGGTCACGAGCGGCGTGGCGGTCGCGGTCGACCCCGGCACGTACACGGCCGGCGAGACGCTGCTGCCCGGGTACACGTTGGAGGGGTTCACTGGCGACTGCGACTCGAACGGCGATATCACCGTGGCAGCCGGCGAGAGCAAGTCGTGCACCCTGACGAACGACGACCAGCAGGCGTACATCACCGTCACGAAGGTCGTCACGAACGACGATGGCGGCTCCGCCGCACCGGACGACTTCCTGCTGACCCTGAACGGCAGTTCGGTCACGAGCGGCGTGGCGGTCCCGGTCGACCCGGGCACGTATACCGCCGATGAGACCCAGCTGCCCGGGTACACGTTCGAGGGGTTCACCGGTGACTGCGACTCGAACGGCGACGTGACGGTCGCGCTCGGGGTCAGCAAGAACTGCACCCTGACGAACAACGACCAGCAGGCAACGATCACGGTGTTCAAGACCGTGATCAACGACAACGGTGGGGCCGCTCAGTCGGACGACTTCCTGTTGACCCTCGAGGGCACATCGGTCCTGAGCGGCGAGGTAGTCTCCGTCGACCCCGGCACGTACACGGCGGGAGAGACCCTGCTCGACGGCTACACGTTCGAGGAGTTCACCGGGGACTGCGACTCGAGCGGTGACGTCACGGTCGCGCTCGGGGAGCACAAGAGCTGCACCCTGACGAACGACGACCAGCAGGCGTACATCACCGTCACGAAGGTCGTCACGAACGACGACGGTGGGAACGCTGCCCCGGACGACTTCAGCCTCACGCTCGAGGGCAACGCCGTCTCGAGCGGCGTGGCGGTCCCGGTCGACCCGGGCACCTACACGGCGGGAGAGACCCTGCTTCCCGGGTACTCGTTCGAGGGGTTCAGCGGTGACTGCGATCAGAGCGGCGACGTGACGGTCGCCCTCGGCGAGAGCAAGTCGTGCACCCTGACGAACAACGACCAGCAGGCGTACATCACGGTCACCAAGGTCGTGAACAACACCCACGGCGGCACCGCTGCCCCGGACGACTTCAGCCTCACGCTCGAAGGCGACCCCGTCTCGAGCGGCGTGGCCGTCCCGGTCGACCCCGGCACCTACACCGCCGGTGAGACCCTGCTCGACGGCTACACCTTCGACGGGTTCACCGGTGACTGCGACCCCAACGGCGACGTGACCGTCGCGCTGGGTGAGAGCAAGACCTGCACGCTGACGAACAGCGACGAGCAGGCGACGATCACGGTCGTGAAGGTGGTGAACAACGATCACGGCGGGACTGCCGTGCCGGATGACTTCGACCTCACGTTGGAAGGCACCCCCGTGGACAGTGGCGTGGCGGTCAACGTCGACCCGGGCACCTACACGGCCGGTGAGACGCTCCTGCCGGGCTACACGTTCGATGGGTTCAGCGGGGCCTGCGACGCGAACGGCGTTGTGACCGTCGCCCTCGGTCAGAACAAAACCTGCACCCTGACGAACAGCGACAT
>DAIUEM010000011.1:0-19444 GCA_036845105.1 Actinomycetota bacterium
GGGCGTGAAGAAGTACTTCCCGATCACGCGCGGCATCATCTTCCAGAAGAAGATCGGCAACGTCCACGCCGTCGACGGCGTGGACCTCGAGATCTACCCCGGCGAGACCGTCGGCCTGGTGGGGGAGACGGGGTGCGGCAAGTCCACGCTCGCGCGGGTGATCATGCGGCTGTACGACGCGACCGACGGCACGATCGAGTTCGACGGCCAGGACATCACGCACCTCAAGGGCGGCGATCTCCGTGAGGTCCGCCGGAACATGCAGATGATCTTCCAGGACCCCTTCGCCTCGCTGAACCCCCGTCGCACGGTCGGGTCGATCATCTCCGAGCCCTTCCGCCTGCACCGGACCGTCCCCAAGTCGAAGATCAGGCCCGAGGTCCAAGAGCTCATGGAGCTCGTCGGGCTGAACCCCGAGCACTACAACCGGTACCCGCACGAGTTCTCGGGCGGTCAGCGGCAGCGGATCGGCGTGGCTCGCTCGCTCGCGCTGCGCCCGAAGCTCATCGTGTGCGACGAGCCCGTCTCCGCGCTCGACGTGTCGATCCAGGCCCAGATCCTCAACCTCCTCGAGGACCTCCAGGGGGAGTTCAACCTGACCTACCTGTTCATCGCGCACGACCTGTCCGTCGTGAAGCACGTCTCGGACCGCGTCGCCGTGATGTACCTCGGCAAGATCGTCGAGCTGGCCGACGGTGTCACGCTGTACGAGAACCCGAAGCACCCGTATACGGGCGCCCTGCTCTCGGCGGTGCCGATCCCGGACCCGAACCTTGCGGCGCACAAGAAGCGCATCATCCTGGAGGGCGACGTGCCCTCCCCGATCGACCCGCCGTCCGGATGCCGTTTCCACCCGCGGTGCCCGAACGCTCAGTTCCCCAAGTGCAAGGAGGACGAGCCGGAGCTCGAGCGGATGACGTCCGGGCAGCTCGCCGCCTGCCACTTCCCGCTGCCGGACCGGGCGATCATGGACGAGGGCGCCGAGACGACGTCCGGGTAGACTGGTTCGCCATGCTGGACATCATCGCGCTGATCATGACCATCCTGAGCTCGCTGTTCCTCATCGTGTTCATCCTGCTGCACTCGGGGAAGGGGAGCGGGCTCTCGGACATGTTCGGCGGCTCCGGGTCGCTCTCGGGCGGCACCGCCCTCGAGCGGCGCCTGGACCGCATCACGGTGGCCACCGCCATCGTCTTCGGCATCTCCGTGATCTGGCTCTCCTGGCAGTGGAAGTAGCCGGGCGCCGTCCCGGCCGTTAGAATCCCTCGCGCCCGTCGGAGTGGCGGAACATGGTAGACGCGCTAGGTTGAGGGCCTAGTGGGCGCATAGCCCGTGGGGGTTCAAATCCCCCCTCCGACACCACAAGAACGCACCTCGTCGCGCAGACCCACCTCACCCAGCAAGACGTTCAGCCGCGGCGCGCCAGCGATCTGGACCTCTAAGTGGTCGGGCAAGATCGTGACCTCGTCCACTAGGTCCTCGACAAGTACACGGCGTTCCTCCTCGGTCGCTTCCGCCCACAGACGTTCGATGTCGAGCTGGCTCAGCACGCGCGCCGCTTCCTCGAACCGGCTAGCCAACACCTCGACCTCTGCCCTCGCTCGCTCCTGCCGCCGTTCCTCGGCCCGCTCCGCTTCCGCCTGCCAGCGGAGCCGCTCCTCCTCCTCGTGGAACCCCTCCGCCGAGATGTGGCCCTCGTAGTAGAGATCGAGCAGCTGACGCCGCCGCTGACGGACATCCGCAGCGCTCAGGAACCCCCGCCGGCCCTCGCGGCGCACCCCTGTCGGGGCCCCCGCCGCGAGCTGCCGGCGGATCGCCTCCTGAAGCTCCTCGTCCTCCGCCAGGAGCCGCATCCCCAGCAGCAGCGCTCTCTCCAAGCCGGAAGCCGCTCGCGCCGGCTGCGCGCATCCCTCCCCGCGATGTCTGCAGCGGTAGTACACGCTTCCCTCGCGATTCCGATGCACCGAGGCGACCCGTCCGCACAGGCCACACCGGACCGCACCCGACAAGGGATGACGGCTACGCCGGCGCCGTCCGGTCATGAGGGTCGCATTCGCCCGCTCCCACTCAACCGGCGTCACGAGTGACTCGTGAGTGCCGGCGTACCACTCCCCGTTCAGGAGCACCTCACCCAGGTAGATGCGCGACAGGAGGATGCTGCGGATCGTCGAGACCTTGAGGCCGATCCTGTCCTCGATCGCGGCTAGGCTCAGTCCTTCCGCACGGAGCCGGAACACCTCACGGACCCGACTCGCGTCGGCGTTCGGAACCAGCCTGCCGTCCGACCACGAGTACCCGGTCTTGGGACGGTTGACCCACTTGCCCTCGCGAGCCGCCTGCTGCATCCCCAGCTTCACGTTCTCGGCAAGCTGCTCACGATAGAACTGCGCGAACGCACCAAGGATGTTGTAGAACATGCGCCCCGTGGCCGAGGAGAGGTCGAGCTTCTCCGTGAACGAGTGAAGCCCAACGCCGTTCTTCGCGAACCGCTCCGCGAGAACGATGAGGTCCCCCAGGCTCCGCGAGAGTCGGTCCAGCCGCCACACCAGCACATTGCTCACATGACCCTGCTCCACCATCGCCAGCAGCTTCTGCAACCCCGGGCGCTCGAGGTCCTTCCCCGACCGCCCCGGGTCTTCGATGACCGTCACCGGGCCGAGATCATGGAGCTCCGCGTACGCCCGCAGCTTGTCCGCCTGCCCCGTGATCGAGAAGCCCTCCGTCGCCTGTTCCTCCGTCGACACTCGGCAATACGCCACCGTCAACATCGGATCGCTCTTCCCTCTCTCGCTCCGCGACTCGCACCGCGATTCTGACGAAGACACCGGCGACACGCGAGAAGTCCCGCTCACGAGGCATCGCGCCTCGCCCTCGCCCACCGTGCCCACACGACGGGCGGCCCATCCCATTCGTCCTCGTCCGGCCGCCAGACGAGCTCCGGCTCCCCACCCATGTGCTCCGTAGCAGCTGCCAGAACCGCCTCCGCAGACACGCCCGCGAACTCCACGGCAGCAGGCTGGAACCCCTGCGCGACCTCGTAACGATGAAGCCCTCGCTCCACGCCGGCGCCGACGTCCTTGCCGACGTACTTGGCGAGATAGGCAGCCGCTACCCTCGCTTCCTGCAGCACATCCGCGCCTTCGCGACCACCCACTAGCCGGATGTCCACGAAGCCCTGTCCCCACGCGCCCTCAAGCACCCGTTTCGGCATGTAGTTGCCGACACCTGCGTGGATATGGAGCCCGTGTCCTGACTTGTGCCACTCCGGCACCCACGCGTACGGGAAGGCACCGCCCGCGGACGCCCGCAGCCGGCGAAAGAACAGGCCCACGTCGGTCCGGACCTGCCGAGGATCGTGACAGCCCTCGCCTCGGTACGTACACGGCTCGAGGCGGTTGAGGCCGTTCGCCGTTGCATAGCGCCTCAGCTTCCCGCGAGCCCGCCGCTCGGCCTCCTGGCGCGCTCGCTCCACGTCTGGCGACCGACCCCGTGCTCTTGTGCCGTCCCGGGCGATCCAGCGGAACGAGCCCCCGGCTTCCCCAGCCGTCGGGTACAGCTTGAGGACCCAGAGATCGCGGCGCTCCCGCACGAGTTTCGTTGCTGTATCAAGTCGAGATACTGTCGGATATGGCACTAGGGCGGCGAACGGCAACCGCTCGGAGCCCATCGACCGACCTACTTCGTCCGCCGCTTGGGAGGAGTCGCCCAATACTCCTCCGGGTTGAGGTCAACTCCGGGGAACCGGTAACTGTCGGGGTGCTCGTGGAACGCCATCCGGAACCATGCAACCTGTCGATAGATCGTCCGCTCGCTCATTCCGGCTTTCCTCAGTCCCTCGAATCCCCCGTGAAGATGCCATAGCACCCAGAACCCAACGAGGTCGCTCACCTTCCTGAGGCTGAACCTGCCGATCGCGGGCTCGATGATCGGGACCAACACCCGGTTCACTCCACGCGAGTACGCCTCCCACGCGCGCCTGGCCGTCCCTTTGCCCTCCCGAGACTCCGACTTGTCCGACCTGAAGTCTTCCACGCGCGGTTCCTCCTACTGCCAGGTTAGACAGTACCGCTGACACGCGTCAAGACCGCTGCTGGACCGGCGCCTCCCACCACGCGCTTCGCGCGTCGCGGGGCCTCGGCGCCTCGGACCGGATCGCGGGCAGGCCCCTTACGGGGCCCGGTCCGTCCAGCAGCTCGCGCGGGAGGTTGACGTGCCCTTCGTCGTGCAGAGCCGGCGGCCTGATGAGCGGCGTGACGCCGGGACGCCCGCATGTCTGCACACTAGAATCCAGCTGGGAGCAACATCTCGTGTTGCCCAATGCTTGACGGAGGACGGGAGACGCAATGAGTGGTGGATCTTCTGCTGCGCTACCTGCTTTGACCTACCTCGGGGGCACCACCGCGATGACGACGACGCCGGTCGTGGGGACGCCGAGTCACCCCTACCCGGAGGTCTACGTGCCGACCAAGGAGCCGATCCTGGACGGCGAGATGCGCGTCACGGTGCTCGGCAGCGGCAACCCGCCGCCCACAAGGGCCCAGGCGTCGGGCAGCGTGCTCGTCGAGGTCGGGAACCCCGAGCGCGACATGTTCATCTTCGACGTCGGCAGCGGATGCCTCGCGAACTTCATGTGCCTAAGCCTCCCGATCAACTCGCTCGACAAGGTGTTCCTGACCCACCTGCACGCCGATCACACGGCCGACCTCATCACGCTGTTCGGCAGCTTCCGCAAGGCCGGGCGCAAGGGGCCGCTGCGCGTGTGGGGTGGCAACGGCTCGGAGCCGAGGTACGGCTCAAAGGTCGCGATCGATGCCATCGCTGCCGCGTGCGCCTGGGACACGGAGTCGACCCGTGGCTACACGCCGATCGAGGCGGAGGAGATGCGGGGGACCGAGTTCGACGCGTCGATCACCTCCGTCGTCTACGAGGAGAACGGCGTGACGATCACGGCATTCCCGGTGATCCACAACCTCCACGGTGCGGTGGGCTACCGCGTCGACTTCGCGGGCCTGAGCATGGTGTTCTCCGGTGACACCCACCCGTGCTGGCCGCTCGTGAGGGCCGCGGAGGGTACCGACCTGCTGATCCACGAGTGCTTCCCCTCCGCGGACCTGCTCGCCGAGCTCACGGGCGACCGGGTTGAGCGCTTCGAGACGATTACCGCGACCCACACCGTCCCCAAGACCGCTGGGAAGGTGTTCTCGCTCGCCGAGCCACGGATGGCGGGCCTGTGGCACACGTTCCTCGTGCCGCCGGTGGTCGCGCCAATCCTGGAACAGGTGACAAGCGTCTTCGACGGACCCGTGGTGCAGACCCAGGACCTCACGGTGTTCAACATCACGAAGGAGGCCGTCGTCGCACGCCAGGCGGAGGCGGTTCCCCAGGCGATCGCCGTGCCGGGAGAGCCGACGTTCGAACCGACATACGACGTTCGGCCGGATGCGCCGGCTTGGTGGGCAGATGCGCTCATCCCGGAAGGTTCCCCGGCACCCTCCTAGCCGCTCTGTTGCCTCCGGTCATGGAGAAGGCGCGTTTCCTCGGTCGACGGGTTCGATGACCACCGGGTCTCGCTCCACGGCCTGAGCCGGAAATCAGGGTGGCGGATTGGTGACGTCGGTCCTCCGACACCACTCTGGAACTGACGGACATCGTGTACACATCGGGTCCTCCGAGTGGAAGGGGGACCGGTGACCGATCAGGAGCTCGCCCGCGGGGCGGCACGCAGGCTGGCCATCATCCGTCACGCCCAGGAGGTGACCGGCAACGTCTCGCTGACGTGCCGGTACTTCGGGATCACGCGGCAGGCCTACTACAAGTGGCTGCGCCGCTACGAGGAGTCCGGTCTGGACGGTCTGCGGGATCGTTCACGCAGGCCCCACGTGAGCCCGAACGCCACGAAGGCCGAGGTGGTCGAGAAGATCATCTACCTGCGTCGCAGCTACCACTTCGGCCCTCACAAGATCTCGATGTATCTGAAGCGCTACCACGACGTCCAGGTCTCGCCCTCGGGGGTCTGGCGGATCCTGAAGCGCCTGAACATGAGCCGGCTGCCTGCCTCCCAGCGGTACCGCCGGCACGTCGATCGATGGAAGCGTTACGAGAAGCCGCTGCCAGGTCACCGGGTCCAGATCGACGTGAAGTTCATCGCTCCGCTGCAGGGCTCTCGGAAGAAGCACTACCAGTTCACGGCGATCGATGATTGCACCAGGATCCGGGTGCTTCGGATCTACGACCGGCTCAACCAACAGAGCTCGATCCGGTTCATGGACTACGTCCTCGAGAAGCTCCCCTTCAAGGTCGAGGTGATCCAGACGGACAACGGCCCCGAGTTCGGCTCGCAGTTCCACTACCACGTCCTGGACCGCGGGATCGGGCACGTCTACATCAAGCCGGCGACGCCCCGGCTGAACGGCAAGGTCGAGCGCTCACACCGGATTGACCAGGAGGAGTTCTACCGGATGCTGGACGGCGTCGTGATCGACGACACGGATCTGTTCAACGACCGGCTCCAGGAGTGGGAGGACTTCTACAACTTCAACCGACCCCACGGAGGGCTCGGCGGGCAGACGCCGTATGAGAAGCTCCGGCAGAAGACGAGGGCTCGATCGTGAACGGACACCGTCAGCTGCACACTCCCTCCGACACGAATCTGTCAGGGAGCAGGCCCGGCGACGCCCTCGCAGCCGTCAGGCTCGCGCTCTCCCACGTGCCGACGCGGGATTCGGGTGAACCCGCCCGCCCGTCGTCAGCCCTTGACCTTGACCACCGCCTTCACGACATCCTTGAAGACCCCGTCGCCCGCCCAGGAGGCGGTCTCGGACGCGGTCTTCTTGGTGCCCGGGACCGCGGTGTCCTTGAGCTTGATCACGACTTTGATCGTCTCCCAGGTCCCGGCGTCGACGTCGGCCTCGTATCCGGCCTTCGAGAACATGTCGGCGGTGATGTTCAGGGCCGTAGCGCCGTAGCGTTGAGGAAGTACTCCACCGTGGCACCCTTCGGCGACGCGATGCCCTTGACCTTGAAGGTGTTCGCCGTCGTTCGCGATCCTGACGTAGAAGACCCGCTTCGGATGGGGTTCTCCGGGACCCCTTGCGCGTCACCCTGTCGACGTCACGGCTGGCGCTGCGCCGACACCTGTCGGGCGACGATCGCGGCGTCCTCGCCGACCCCGTACAGGAGCGACGACTTCCTGGTCCGGAGGAAGTGGACCCCGACGAAGTGGAGCCCAGGCACGACCGTGCTCGCGCCCTCGCGATGGACGGGGAAGCCGAGCTCGTCGAAGGCATCCGGCATCGGGATCCACGAGCCGTAGTCGGAGCGGAAGCCGCCGGCGAACAGGACCGCGCCGACGTCGACCAGGTCCAGCTCCTCGGGCGCGGCGCCGTCGAAGGGCTCGGGCTCGGGGATGTCGGGCATCGGCAGCCCGCGCTCGAGCGCGCATCGGTGGCAAAGGGCCATCAGCTCGCGGTAGCGATCGTCGCCCCACGCGACGCACTCGGCGAGGTCGGGCGCGAACCGCACCCGGTGGTCGTCCGCACCGATGAAGTGGCCGACCAGCGTGATGTCCGCTGCCCGCAGCGTCCGGTAGTTCAGGTCGTGGCCACCGTCGTGACCGGTGTTCTGGACGTTCGCGGCCAGCCGAGCCGCCGGCGCCGGCAACTCGGAGACCGGCTGGTCGAAGAAGCCCGTCTCGACCGCCCACCAGACGATGTCCCGATCTCCGAGCCTTCGGGGAGCCCACGGCGCCCGCCCGCACGACAGGACCACCTCGCGGCCGGCCTCGTGGAGTTCCTCGGCGATCTGACAACCGGTCTGGCCGCTCCCGACGACGAGCACGCGTCCCGGCGGGAGCGACCCGGGATCGCGGTAGTCGTCGGCGTCGAGCTGGAGGACGTTGGGGGGCAGGGCGGACGAGGCGGGCGGGCGGTGTGGGCGCTGATAGGCGCCGGTGGCGACGACCACCGAGCGCGCCAGGAGGTCTCCGTCAGAGGTCCGCAGGACGAACTCGCCGTCCGTTCGCGGCTCGAGCGCGGTGACGTCGACGCCCTCGCGCACCGGCGCGTCGAAGCTCTGGGCGTAGCGCTCGACGAAGGTCACGATCTCGTCTCGAGGGAGGTACCCGTCCCGGTCCTCCCCGTCGTACGCGCCGCCCGGCAGGTTGATCGACCAGTTCGGCGTGACCAGGCAGAAGCTCTCCCAGCGCCGGCGCCAGGAGGAGGCCACCCTCTCACGCTCCAACACGACGTGCTTGATCCCGAGATCGGTGAGCTCGTGACTGACTGCGAGTCCCGCCTGGCCACCGCCCACGACGACGACGTCCACCCGTTCCGCCATGGATGGAGGACGCTACCTCATCCGCGAGGGACGCGGGTGGGACCCACCTGGACGTCCCCGCCCGGGTCTGACGGCCCCATGGCACCCGGTGCAACGCTGGCACGGTACCGGGATGGTCGCCCGCCTGCCGTACGCGTCGCTCGTCGCGATCGGCGCATACGCGGTCGTCGCGCTCGTGGCGTTCCCGGAGGGGAGCCCGTCGCCGCTCGCGCGGCTCGTGGCGCTGCTCGTCATCGCGGCCGTCACGGCGGTCGCGGTCGCCGTCGCGCGCTGGGCTCCGGCGTGGGTCCGAGGCCTCGGCATGCTCGTGGTCGGCTTCGCGACGGTCGCCGTCCTCGCCGGCGTGGTGGCCGAGCGCGTCCTGCGCGCCCCGTCCCTGGCGGCCTTCCTCGGGCTCGCCGCCGGGCTGGGTGGGATCTGGCTCGTGGTGGCAGGGTGGAGGGATCTCCTGCAGGGGCTGCGACGGCGCTGGATCCGGGTGATGACGGCGGTGGTCGGCTCGCTCCTCGTCGCGCAGTTCCTCCTGCTGCCGGCGGTCGTCGCGCTCACGGCCACGAACCGCGCTCGGCCGGAGGGCTCCGGGAGGACGCCCGCCGACGTGGGGCTCACGTTCGAGGACGTCCGGATCGCCGGCGCCGACGGCACCGAGCTCTCGGCGTGGTGGGTGCCCGCCGAGAACGGGGCAGCGGTGATCGTCCTCCCGGGCTCGGGCTCGACGAGGGACGACGTCCTCGGCCACGCGGCGCTGCTCGCCGAGGCCGGGTACGGGACGCTGCTGCTCGACCCGCGGGGGTACGGAGACAGCGGTGGCCGCCTCATGGACTTCGGCTGGGGCGCCGAGGAGGACGTGCGCGCCGCCGTCACGTACGTGGTCGAGCGTCCCGAGGTCGCCGGGGCCGTCGGCGTCCTCGGACTGTCGATGGGCGGCGAGATCGCGCTCACCGCGGCGGCGCTCGACCCGCGCATCGGCGCAGTGGTCGCCGAGGGTGCGACCGCGCGCACGTGGGATGACGTCCGGGCCGAGCCGGACCCGCACCCGGTCGGCGTTGCGAACGAGTGGGTCACGTTCGGCCTGGTCGACCTCTTGGCACCCGAGGAGCCTCCGATCCCGCTCTTCGAGGCGGTGCGCCGGATCGACGTCCCGGCCCTGCTGATCGAGGGGAACGGACCGAAGGAGGCGACGCTCGGCCAGGTGTACGCCGACGCGAATACGGACGACGTGACGCTGTGGGCGATGCCGGATACGCCGCACATCTCGGCGATCCGCGTCCATCGCGACGAGTACGAGGAGCGCGTGCTCGCGGTCTTCGACGCGCTCCGTCCGAACGTGTAGGCGACGCGCCGACGGGTATGCTGCCGCCGTGAGGCTCAAGAAGCTGCGCCGGCGCTCCGGCGGTGTGATCGATCGACGGGGGCAAGCCGGCCCGAGCCTCGGCGGGATCGGGTTCCCGCGCTCGAGCGGCGGCGGGTTCCCGATGGGGGCCGGTGGCCTCTCGATCGGCACGATCATCCTGCTCGTCGTCGTGATCGGCGCCTTCATGCTCTGCGGCGGCGGCGGGAGCATGTTCGGCGACGCGCTCGCCCCGTTCGGGGACGCCGGGACGGTGGGGGCCAACCCGAACGAGTCGCAGGTCGATCCCGAGGATCCGACGGGCGCCTTCGTCGACGCCGTGATGGACGACGTGCAGGTCACGTGGACCGACCTGTTCGAGGCGTCCGGCAAGACGTACGATCCGACCGCCGTCGTGCTGTTCACGGGGACGACGCAGAGCGGCTGTGGCGTTGCGTCGCAACAGACGGGCCCCTTCTACTGTCCGGCGGACAACCTCGTCTACCTGGACACGAGCTTCTTCAAGGAGCTCGAGCGGCAGTTCGGCGCGACCGGCGACTTCGCGGAGGCGTACGTGATCGCGCACGAGGTGGCTCACCACGTGCAGACGCTCCTCGGGATCAACGCCGAGGTGCAGCGGCAGTCGCGCGAGGACCCGTCGCTCGCGAACGAGCTCTCGGTCCGGCTGGAGCTGCAGGCCGACTGCTTCGCCGGCGTGTGGGGCCGTGCGGCGCAGGCCGAGGGCATCCTCGAGCCGGGGGACGTCAAGGAGGGCCTGAACGCGGCCTCTGCGATCGGCGACGACCGGATCCAGGAGGCGACGACTGGCCGCATCGATCCCGAGAGCTTCACGCACGGGACCGCCGAGCAGCGCGCCACCTGGCTCCGGACCGGGATCCAGGTCGGGAACCCTGACGCCTGCGACACGTTCAGCGTGCCGTACGACGAGCTCTAGACCCAGTCGTTCGGGATCCGCACGATCAGCGTCTCCTCGCCGTCGTCGTAGATCAGCCGCTCGGGGCGGACCCCGCCTGACCCGTCGATCGTGACCCACCGGCTCATGGCTACGCCGGGCCCGAGCGTGGTGTCGGCGGGGTAGAAGCGGTTCGCGGAGGTGTGCAGCGGCGGGTTCGCGAGCGGGTCGTGCTCGGCGCCGTCGGTGTTCTTGACCCGGAACCCGTCGAGCGCGAGCGGCACGCGCAGGTCGGTGGTGTTCGTCATGCGGACCAGCAGGTACAGCCGGTCGAAGCCCTCGTCGTCGCCGCACCGGTGGTGGTAGATCGCGCGGGTGACGTTGCCCACGCGGATGAACTCGGGCGTGCAGACCCGCGGGGTGGGGCCGACCCCGACGATCTCCATCAGCAGCCGCGTCCCCTCGGCGCCCTCGGGATAGACGACGGACACGGTGCCGGGCGGCGGGGGCTCGGCGAATTCCGCGGGCCCGCCGCCGGCGAGACCGGTCGAGCCCGTCCCACCGGTCAAGGTGACGTCGTCATCCCCGCCGCCGCCAAGGAGCTTCGTCCCGAGCCACAGGACGACGAGGAATGCGACGGCGCCGACCCCGAGCAGCGTCCAGGCGCGGATCGCGCTCGCGCGGTCCGGGCCCTTCTTCCCCCGCGGGGGGGGTGGGGTGCGCTGGACCGTCCGTCGTGTGGGTGTCTTGTACCTGGCCATCCGTCCGATTATCGGCCGAGGCTCGCGCGGCCTTCAGTCTCGCTCACGCACGGCGCGATTGCTAGACTCCCGGCGTGAGATAGGACGACCTTCCCGGGAACCGGCGCCGCCCGGCGCCTGTGTGTCCACGCCCGTCCCCAGGAGGTCGTCCCGATGTCCACCCGCACCACCAGGATCACCCGTCCCGCCGGACGAGGTCCACGCCGATGAGCGTCCTCGAGGTCCGCCGTCTGTCCGTCGAGGTCGCCGGCCTGCCGATCCTCGAGGACCTCACCCTGTCCCTGCGCCGCGGGGACAAGGTCGGCGTCGTGGGGCGCAACGGGGTGGGGAAGACGAGCCTGCTCGGCGTCATCGCCGGCGAGGCGCCGCCGCTCGCCGGGGGCGTGCGGGTGCGGGGCGCTCTCGGCTACCTTCGGCAGGACCCTCGGCAGCACCGCTCGGACGAGGAGCGCTCCGGCCTCGCGCACGTGTTGGAGGCGCGCGGGTTGGTCGGGATGGGCGCCCGGCTCGAGAAGGAGCGGCTCGCGCTCGAGGAGCATCCGACGGCGACCCGGATCGCCCGGTTCGCGAGGCTCGAGGAGCGGTACCGCGCGGCCGGCGGCTACTCGGGCGAGGCCGACGTGCGGCGGATCGCGAGCGGGCTCGGTCTCGCGCAGGACCGACTCGACCTGCCGGTGCCAGCGCTCTCGGGCGGCGAGCGCCGGCGATTGGAGCTCGCCCGGATCCTGTTCGCCGGCTCGGACGTCCTGCTGCTCGACGAGCCGACGAACCACCTCGACAGCGACGCGAAGGCGTGGCTCATGAAGTTCCTCTCCGCGTACAAGGGTGCGCTGATGGTGGTGAGCCACGACCTCGGGCTCCTGGACACGTCGATCACGCGGATCCTGCACCTGGACCGGGACGGCGTCGTCCAGTACCGGGGGACGTACTCGGAGTATCGCGAGGCGCGGAAGCGGGACGAGGCCCGTCTGAGGGCCCTCGCCGAGCGGCAGCAGGCCGAGATCAGGCGCCTGGAGACGCTCGCGGACGCGATGCGCGGCTCGACGGCGAAGCGTGCGCGCAAGGCGAAGACACTCGACACGCGCGTGTCGCACCTGGAGGCGAAGGCGATCCAGGGGCCGGCCAGGGAGCGGCGCGTCCGATACCGGTTCCCGGACCCGCCGCACTCGGGGAACCTGGTGCTCGAGGCGACGGGGCTGACGAAGGGCTACGGCGGGCCCCCGGTGTTCGAGGACATCTCGTTCACGATCGGGCGTGGGGAGCGCCTGCTCGTGATGGGCCTGAACGGCGCGGGGAAGACGTCGCTGCTCAAGATCCTCGCCGGGGTCACGACGGCCGACGAGGGGTCGTTCCGTCTGGGCGCCGGGGTCGCGCTCGGCTACTACGCCCAGGAGCACGAGAACCTCCGCGACGGCGTGTCGGTCTTCGCGCACGTGCGGTCGGGGTCCGCGGAGGCGAGCGATCAGGACCTGCGCTCGCTCCTGGGGATGTTCGGGTTGCACGGCGACGTGGCGTTCCAGGATGCGGGGACGCTCTCGGGCGGCGAGAAGACGAAGCTCGCCCTCGCGCAGCTCGTGGCCGGGCGCCGGAACCTGGTTCTGCTCGACGAGCCGACGAACAACCTGGATCCGCCCTCGCGGACGGCCGTCGCCGAGGCGCTCGGGACGTGGAAGGGCACGATGATCCTCGTGAGCCACGACATCGGGTTCGTCGAGGCCCTGGCGCCCGACCGCGTGCTGATGATGCCCGAGGGCGAGCTCGACTTCTGGAGCGACGACCTGCTCGAGCTCGTCGCGCTCGCCTGAACCCGCGTCGCGCGACCGCGGCTATGCTCGGGCCGCCCGAGGACGAAAGGACGCGTTCGATGGCTGCGAACGGTTCTGCCGACCTGGTGTTCGTGAACGGCGCCGTCTACACGGTCGACGCCGTGCGGCGGTGGGCGCGGGCCGTCGCGGTCAGCGACGGCCGGATCGCCGCCGTCGGGAACGACGACGACGTCAGGGACCTGGTCGGCCGGGGGACCGAGGTGATCGACCTCGGGGGGCGGATGCTGCTGCCCGGGTTCCAGGACGCGCACGTCCACCCACCGGTCGCTGGGGTCGAGATGCTGCAGTGCGACCTCCACGAGCTCTGGGGTCTGGAGGCCTACCTCGAGCGGATCCGCGAGTATGCGCGCGCGCACCCGGACGTGGGGTGGATCCTCGGCGGCGGGTGGTCGATGGACGTCTTCCCCGGCGGGACTCCGACGAAGGACCTGCTGGACGAAATCGTCCCCGACCGGCCGGTCTTCCTGCCGAACCGGGACGGGCACGGGGCCTGGGTGAACTCGAGGGCGCTGGAGCTCGCCGGGATCACCCGCGACACGCCGGATCCTCGGGACGGCAGGATCGAGCGGGACGAGCTCGGCGAGCCGACCGGAACGCTGCACGAGGGGGCGCAGTCGCTCGTCGGCGATCTCGCGCCGGAGCCGGCCGCGGCCGAGTGGGAACGGGGCCTCCTCGCGGCACAGTCGTACCTGCACTCGCTCGGCATCACCGCCTGGCAGGACGCGATCGTCGGCGGCGCGTACCCGTCGCTCGACGCGTATGGCGCGGTCGCGGGGCGGGGCGGGCTCACCGCCCGGGTGGTCGGCGCCCTCTGGTGGGACCGCCACCGAGGGCTGGAGCAGATCCCCGAGCTGATCGACGCTCGCGCCCAGTGCGCGGTGGGGCGGTTCGCCCCGACGAGCGTGAAGATCATGGTCGACGGCGTGTGCGAGAACTTCACCGCGGCCGTGCTCGACCCGTACCTCGACGCGGACGGCCGACCGACCGAGAACCGCGGGATCTCGTTCGTCGAGCCCGAGCTCATGAAGGAGGTCGTGACGCGTCTCGACGCCGAGGGCTTCCAGGTCCACTTCCACGCGCTCGCGGAGCGCGCGGTGCGGGAGGCGCTCGACGCGGTCGAGGCGGCGCTCGCGGCGAACGGCCCCGGTGACCGCCGTCATCACCTCGCGCACATCCAGGTCGTGCACCCCGATGACGTTCCGCGGTTCCGTGACCTCGGCGCGGTCGCGAACGCGCAGCCGCTGTGGGCCGCGCACGAGTCGCAGATGGACGACCTGACGATCCCGTTCCTGGGCGAGCCCCGCTGGCGGTGGCAGTACCCGTTCGGGAGCCTCGTCCGCGTGGGTGCGGTCCTCGCGATGGGCAGCGACTGGAGCGTCTCGAGCCCGGACCCGCTCGAGGAGATCCACGTCGCCGTGAACCGCGTGATGCCCGAGGACTACCCCTACAAGGTCGAGAACCGCGAGGTGTTCCTGCCGGACGAGCGGATCGACCTCGCCACCGCGATCGCCGGCTTCACGATCGGGTCGGCCTACGTGAACCACCTCGACGACGTCACCGGCTCGATCGAGGTCGGCAAGCACGCGGACCTCGCCGTCGTCGACCGGAACCTGTTCGCCCACCCCGTCGAGGAGATCTCGCAGGCGACCGTGCAGCTCACCCTCGTCGAGGGGGAGCGGGTGCACGCGTCGGGCGACCTGGCCTGACCGGCGGCCAGTCGGCGTGCTGGCGAGGGTTCCCGCGCGCTGCTACGCTGCGGTCCCGGCCTGAACGGCCGTTCAACTTTTTCGCCCGGCACGAGCCCGGGCTGGAGGAGGTGGGGGTCCGGTGCAGCGCGTTCCCGCACCCATCGACGTCGCGAGCCTGGAGCCGGTCCTCGGCCGGACGCTGGCCGAGAGCCGGACGCTTCCGGCCGAGGCCTACACGTCTCCCGCCGTCTTCGCGTGGGAGACCGAGCACTTCTTCGAGGGCGGCTGGCTGTGCGTCGGCCGCGCGGACGATCTGCAGGAGGCGGGCGACCAGCGGGCCGTGCGGATCGGGCGGGAGGGCATCCTGCTGGTCCGAGACGAGGACGGTGGCCTGCGTGCCTTCCACAACACGTGTCGCCACCGCGGGCACGAGTTGCTCGAGCCGGGGGGCTCGCGGAACCTCCGCGCGATCAAGTGCCCGTACCATGCGTGGGTCTACGGCCTCGACGGGCGGCTCAGGGGCGCCCCGAGGTTCGGCGACGTGCCGGGGTTCGACAAGGCGGACTTCCCGCTCGTGGCGGCGCGGGTCGAGGAGTGGCACGGGTGGGTGTTCGCGAACGCCAGCGGTGATGCCGCGCCGCTGGAGGAGTACGTCGGGAACCTCGAACCGCTCGTCGCCCCGTGGGAGCTCGAGCGGATGTTCGTCGGCGCAGGTCACGGGTACGTCGTCGCCGCGAACTGGAAGACGATCACGGAGAACTACCACGAGTGCTACCACTGCCCGAGCATCCACCCCGAGCTGTGCGTGGTCACGCCGGTGGACTCGGGCGAGAACTACGCGCACGACGGCCTGTGGGTCGGTGGCTCGATGGAGCTGATGGACTTCGCGGCAACGATGTCGCTCACCGGAGAGTCCAAGGGCGTGCGGATCCGAGGGCTGAGCGACAAGCAGGCGCGCGAGGTCTACTACTACGGCCTGTTCCCGAACTTGCTGATCAGCCTGCACCCGGACTACGTCATGACCCACCGGTTCGAGCCGCTCGGGCCGGGGGAGACGAAGGTCGAGTGCCAGTGGCTCTTCCCGCCGGAGGCGCGCGAGCGCCCCGACTTCGACCCCGGCTACGCCGCCGAGTTCTGGGACATCACGAACCGCGAGGACTGGCTCGCCTGCGAGTCGGTGCAGCGAGGCCTCGTGTCCAGCGGGTTCCGGCAGGGGCCGTTCGCGTGGAGCGAGGACGAGGTGCACGCGTTCATGGCGATGGTCGCTCGCGGCTACCTCGACGGGGTGGCGACGCCGACGATCCGCGAGCCCCACGCGCAGCGCGTCGGCTAGCCGCTTGCCCGCGGGCGCGGCGGGGCGGGGCGGCGGAGCCACGCGACATGCCGGCGGGGGCGCCCTCCGATCGTCCGGCTGAGCGGATCGCGTTCGTCCCACGTTCCCGTGGGTATGGGTACGCTGGACGGTGGCGCCCAGGGAGGGAGGCGAGATGTCGCGGACGCTGGTGCGGAGGATGGTGCCCGTTACGGCGTTCGTCCTCCTGATGTCCTTCGCGAACCCGACCACCGCGGCACCGCCGACGCTCGAGTGGATCGACCACTTCGGAGGGTCCTCTCCGGACTGGGCCCGAGGCGTGTCCGTCACCTCGGAGGCGGCCTACGTGGTAGGGGAGGGGAACCCCGACGGCGCCGTCGCGAACCACTTCGTCCGCAGGTACGCGATCGACGGCCGCGTCGAGTGGACGGTCGGGATCGAGCCACGCGGATACCTGCAGCCGATCGACGTCGCCGCAACCGATGACGCAGCGTACGTCCTCGGGTCGACGCGGTCGGTCCGCGGCAACGACGTCCTCGTGGCGAAGGTCGCCCCCGACGGGGTCGTCGACTGGACCGCTCGACTGGGCACGACGGCGAGCGACAGCGCCTCCTCCGTGTCCGTCACCACCTCGGGGATCTTCGTGGCGGGCTCCACGCGCGGGGCCTTCGCCGGTCACACGCTCCAGGGGGATACCGACGCGTTCGTGGCTCGGCTCGGCGCGGACGGAGACGTGGCTTGGGTCCGGCAGTTCGGCACGGAGGGCGCCGACGGGGCGAACGCTGTTTGGGCGGGCGACCGTGCGGTGTACGTGGCAGGGCCGACCGCCGGGGAGCTGAGCGCCGACGGGCACGTCGGCAACATGGACGCGTACGTCCGGAAGCTCGACGTTGACGGGGACGAGATCTGGACGAGGCAGCTCGGGACGGGCGGCGTGGACTCGGCGTTCGCGGTCGATGTCGGCGTGCAGGGCGTCGCCGTCGCGGGGGTGACCGACGACGCGATGCCGGGGGCCCGATCGCTCGGCGCCACGGACGCGTTCGTGACGCTCCTGTCCACCGACGGCGACCGGGTCTGGACGCATCAGTTCGGCGGTCCCGACGCGGACACCGCCACGGCCGTCGCCGTCGACGGGGAGGAGATCCTCATCGGCGGCTCGACGAGCGGGGATCTCGGCGGCGATGCGGGCCGGGGGTCCTCCGACGCCGTCGTGTGGACCTTCGCCACCAGCGGCGCTCAGAGAGAGGTCCTGCGGTTCGGGACCGAAGCCCGCGACCTGATCTCGGACCTCGACGTGAGCGCGAGCGGACGCTTCGTCGCCGGTGTCGCGCCGGCCGCGTTCTCCGACGAGACCTGGCGCGGGGAAGACGCGTTCGTCGGTCGGATGCCCTCGACCTCGACGACCACGACTCGCCCGATCGACCAGGCTCCCGTGGCGGGGGTCGAGCGGAACCTCCGACCCATCGCGGGGGGATCTCCGGGCGACGGCATCTTCGACGCGAACCCCGTCCCCCAGCCCCCCGCGACGGGGTCAGGACCGACGCCGACATCCACACCGACGCCCACGCCCACCGAGACGGCCACACCGAGCCCGTCCCCGGATGAGCCCGGGAACGGCAACGGGAACGGCAACGGGAACGGCAACGGCAACGGGAACGGCAACGGCAACGGTGGCGGTGGCGGTGGCGACCCCACCGGTCCCACCGGCGTCACCGGAGCGACGGGCGGGACGGGCCCGGTCGAGGACCTCACCGGTGCGCTCGAGGAGATCCTCACGTCCGACCCGCTCGGCGGGGTCGTGGACGTCCTCGTGTAGACGACTCGGCTCGGCGGCGCGGTCCGGTGGCCCTCCTGACCCCTGGTCAGGACCGCGCGTTGCCGGGCCCCGGAGCCGACCGCACCATACGGGCGCATCCCGGGTGGGGCGCGACGGCGGCCGCATCGGCCGACCGTCCGGACGCGCGGCGACTGGAGGAGTGCATGGCGTTCGACATGAGCCTGGTGCAGCGTGGGGCGCGGAACCGGCGCACCCCGTACTACGAGGCCACGCAGAGGCACGACCCGAAGGGCTTCACCGTCTACAACCACATGTACTTCCCGATCCGCTTCGACACGTTCGAGAACGAGTTCGACGCGCTGTTGAACGATGTCACCCTCTGGGACGTCTCGGTCGAGCGCTGCCTCGAGATCTCGGGCCCCGACGGCTTCACGTTCGCGCAGCTCCTCACGCCGCGAGACCTGTCGAGATGCGCGGTCGGCCAGGCGAAGTACGTGCTGATCTGCGACTCGGACGGGGGCATCGTCAACGACCCGGTGCTGACGCGGATGGACGAGACGACGTTCTGGTTCGCGCTCGCGTCGAGCGACGCGCTGCTGTTCGCCCGCGGGCTGAAGAACGCGTACCCGGACCTCGACGTGACGATCGAAGAGGCGGACGTCGCCCCGCTCCAGGTCCAGGGCCCGAAGTCGAAGCCCCTGATGGTCAAGCTCCTCGGCGAAGAGATCCTCGACCTCAGGTACTACTTCTGGCGCCACGCCGAGATCGCGGGCGTTCCGGTCGTCGTCACCCGGACCGGCTGGACGTCGGAGGTCGGCTACGAGGTCTACACGATCGACACGTCGCGTGGGAACGAGGTCTACGGGGCGATCATGGAGGCGGGCGCCGAGTTCGGCATCCGGCCCACCGGCCCGAGCGACATCCGCCGGATCGAGGGCGCGATCTTCAACTGGGGCGCCGACATGACGTACGAGAACAACCCGCTCGAGATGGGGCTCGAGCGGCTCGTCGACTGGGACCTGCCGGACGAGGCGAGCATCTCGCTCCCGGCCCTGCGCAGGATCCGCGAGGAGGGGGTCTCCCGGAGGATCGTCGGCGTCGAGTTCGACGGCGAGCCGTTCGCGGCGCTGAACGACACGAAGTGGCCCGTCGTGGACGGGCAGGAGCGGATCGGCAAGGTGACCTCCGCGATCTACTCGCCGCGCCTGGACAAGAACATCGGGTTCGCGTGGGTACCGGTCGCGGAGAGCGCGCTCGGGACGAAGCTCACCGTGCGGACCGAGTGGGGGGAGCGGAACGGCGTCGTCGTGGAGATGCCGTTCGTCGACCCGAACAAGCAGATCCCGGTGTCGTAGCCGGGCGCTGGCAGAGATCCGCGGCGTCGCACGGCGGCCTCCGCTGGAGTTCGGTTCAGGATGCGGGCCCGGTAGAGCGTTCCGGCTCGGTTGCGCTGGGGCCCAGGGTTGAACGATGATTCAATTTCGAGGCCCAGGTGGGGATCCA
>DAIUEM010000012.1:0-19246 GCA_036845105.1 Actinomycetota bacterium
CGGCCGACGACGAGCCCTACTACTTCGGCGCGGGGCGGTTCTACATCGTCGCGTACGAGGGCGGCGCCACGGACGCCATCGACTACGAGGCCGAAGGTGTCGCGGCGCAGGGCATCATGCCGCTGTACCAGCGGTGCGTGCACCTCGGCTGTCGCGTGCCGTTCTGCAAGCAATCGCAGTGGTTCGAGTGCCCCTGCCACGGCTCGAAGTACAACACCGCCGGCGAGTACACCCTGGGGCCGGCGCCGCGAGGGCTCGACCGGTTCACCGTCGAGATCACGGAGGCCGGCGACGTGATGGTCGACACGTCCGCGATCATCCTCGGGCCGCCGCGCGGGACCGACACCCTGCGCAAGCCCCGCTCCGGACCGTTCTGCGTGGCCCCGGGCTGATGCTGGCGCTCACCCCCACCTACGGGATCGTCATCGCCGGCGTCGGCGTGGCGCTGCTCATCGTGGGCGGCGCCGTCGTGGCGGCCCGCGGCCGGCGGAAGGCCGAGGCCCCCGACATCCCGAACGCGATGCGCCCGGGCCCGTCGGACCCGGACCTCGAGACGCCGCTCCTGCAGAAGCTGCAGGGGTGGGGCGTCCTGCTCGTCGTCTTCTTCGTCGTCTGGATCCCGGCCACGTGGATCTTCGAGCCCGGCCAGAACCTGTCGCAGGAGGAGCGTCTACTCGAGGACTCGGTCGCCCGCGGCGAGGCCGGCGTCGAGGCCTTCACCGAGGAGAACCAGGGCGGCGTCGGATGCGTGCGCTGCCACGGCAGCGAGCTGAAGGGCGGCCAGATCCTCGGCGCGGCGACGGGCGAGGGGGCGCAGCCCATCATCAACACCCCGGACCTCACGACCGTGTGCGGCGGGCCCTTCACCGGCCATCCGCTCATCTACGGGCTGCAGGACATCTACACGACGATCGAGCAGGGCCGGAACCTCATGCCCTCGTGGAGCATCCGATACGCCGGCGCGCTCCACGACCAGCGGATCAACGACATCGTGAACTACATCGTGTCGATCCAGGACGAGGCGCAGGTCCCGTTCGACAAGAACCTGTGCATCAACCCGGAGGCGCAGCAGGCGGCCGTCGACGAGTTCCTCGATGGCGACCTCTCGAAGAAGCCCTCCCCGACCTCGAACGTAGAGCTGTGATCGCCGCCGAGACCTGCCTGGGCTTCGACATCGCCTGCGACACGTTGCTCAAGGGCGGCCTGTCGGTGGTCATGGGCTTCGTCCTGTTCGTAGGGTCGGTGCTGTTACTGCTCTCGGCCGTCTTCGGACGCCGGATGGGGTACTTGGTGCTCGCCACCGCGTTCTTCGGATGGATGTTCCTGCTCTCGGCGCTGTGGGCGTTCGGGTTCTGGTCGCAGGGGACCGAGACGCCCACGAACCTCGGCCCCCGCGGGGTCGAGCCGGAATGGGTGGTCGAGGCCGCCGGGACCGAGCCCGAGGCCCCGAGCGACGTCTTCGCCAGCTACCCGGACCCGCAGCGGTGGCGCGAGCCCGGGTCGAACGAGGCGGACGCGGGGTCGGTGCAGTCGGTGCAGGGTGCGGTGCAGTCGTACCTCGCGCACCAGGTCAACGAGGAACAGGGCAAGACCGAGTTCGATCCCGGCGCCGCGCAGACCACCGACTTCACGGTGCAGGACATCCGGTTCGCCGTGGAGGGGGACGCGTCCCTGGCGGCCGCCGAGGCCTTCTACAACGGCGGGGGCCCGGTGCTCACCGTCTACCTGCGGCACGACAGCGGCAGCGTGCCCGTGTACTCGTGGTTGTTCATGATCGCGTCGGCGATCGGCCTCGCGGTGCACCTGCCGCTGCTCGACCGCGCCGAGCGCAAGCGCAAGGACGTCCTGACGGGGGGCACCGCGCCGCCCTGGTACGGACCCGCCTAGGAGGAGACCGACGTGCTGGCCGAGACCGTCGTTCCGCTCATCGAAGAGGGCAGCGTCCAGTGGATCCTGTTCAGCGTGATGGTGATCGCCGTGTTCATCACGCTGTGGATCACGATCGCGCGCTGAACCACGCCCTCACACCTGCGCGAGGTCGGCGACCGAGCGCCCCCGCCGCTTGACCTCCGCGAGCGTCGCCTGGCGCTGCTCGTAGTACGTGAGGATCTGGAGCTCGATCGCGAGGTCGACCTTCCGGACCGAGACGCCGCGCGGCACCGTGAGCATCGCGGGGGCGAAGTTCAGGATCGACCGGATCCCTGCGGCCACCATGGCATCGGCCACCTCCTGGGCCGCCGACGCCGGTGTGGCGATCACGCCGATCGCCGCCTGGTGCTCGCGGACGATGTCCTGGAGCTCCTCGAGCGGCCGGATCGACAGGCCGTCGACCGATGTCCCGATCTTCGCCGGGTCGTTGTCGACGAGCGCCACGGTACGGAACCCCCGCTGCACGAAGCCTCGGTAGTTCGCCAGCGCCTGCCCGAGGTTCCCGATCCCCGCGATCACGATCGGCCACGCCTGCGTGAGGCCGAGCTCCCGACGGACCTGGTGGATCAGGTACGCGACGTCGTACCCCACGCCTCGAGTCCCGTACGAGCCCATGTGCGACAGGTCCTTGCGGACCTTCGCGGAGTTCACCCCGGCGGCCTCCGCGAGCGTCTCCGACGACACCGTCGAGATGCCGTTCTCCGCCATCTCGACGAGCGCCCGCAGGTACAGGGGCAGACGCCCCACGGTGGCTTCGGGGATGGGGCGATCGCTCACGGCCGTAGCCTAGCGCGTCGACGCTCCGCGTTCACGAGCGCGCAAGCTCCCACTCATCCCCGCACCGCGGCCGAGAAGGATCGCGGGTCGACGCGGACCTCGAAGGCCTCGGAGCCGTCGACGAGCACGACCGGGATCCGGAGCCCGTACTCGAGCTCGAGGGCGTCGTCGCCCGAGATGTCGACCTCCTCGAACGCGAACGGCGTCCGCGAGCGCTCGGAGCGGATCACGTCGCGCGCCTCGTCGCACAGCCCGCAGCCAGGCCGCGAGTAGAGCACCACGGACACCATCGGGCGGCCATCCTAGCCGCGTCTGCTACAACGATGGCATGCAGGACGGGGACCGGCTCGACCTCGAGCTCCACCGGCGAGTCTCCTCGGGCGACCGCGGGGCGTTCGAGGAGCTCTTCCGCCGGTACGCAGGCACGGCATACGGGCTCGCCCGGCGCGTCACGGCCCAGGAGGCGCTCGCCCAGGAGGTGGTGCAGGACGCGTTCCTCGCGCTCTGGCGGGCGCCCGAGGCCTACGACCCGTCCCGCGGCACGTTCCGCTCCTTCTTCCTGTCGCTCGTCCACCACCGGGCCGTCGACACCGTGCGGCGGGAGGATCGGCTCCGGAAGCGGACCGAGCGTGCGTCGAACCTCGAGGCCGTCGTCGGCGAAGATGTAGCGGAGGGCGTCGTGCGCGAGGCCGATCTCGACCTGCGGCGCAAGGAGGTCCTCGAGGCGCTCCAGACCCTGCCGCCCGAACAGCGACAGGTGCTCGAGTTGGCGTACTTCGGGGGCTCGACCCAGGCGCGGATCGCCGCGGAGCTCGGCATCCCGCTCGGGACCGTGAAGACCAGGACCCTGGCCGCGATGCGGAAGCTGCGGCGGGTGCTCGAACGAGAGGACGAGGCGTGACGGACGATCACGAGCGGCACCTGGAGCTCCTGGCCGGGTACGCGCTCATCGCCCTCGAGGGGCCCGATGCCGAGGAGGCCGACCGTCTCCTGTCCGATCACGTGCCCTGGTGCGTGACCTGTCGTGGCGCGCTGGCGGACTTCCGCGACCTGACCGGCGAGCTCGGGCTCGCCGCCGCCCCGGCCGACCCCCCCGACCTGGTGCTCGCGCGGATCCGCCGGGGCATCCGCGACGTACCCGTCCGGCGACGCCGCGGCGTCGGCATGGTCGCCCTCGCGGCGAGCGTCGCGGCGCTCGTGGGCATGGCGGGCTTCTCGCTCTCCCTCGGCAGCCGCGCGAACAGGGCCGAGGCCGAACGCGGCACGGCCCTCGAGGTGCTGAACGCGATGCGGCAGCCGGGCGCCGACCCCGTCGCCCTCGAGGCGTCGTCCGCGGGCACCGTCGGGCAGCTCGTCGAGGTCTCGGGCCCCGGGCTCGAGCACATGTACCTGTACGGGGACGAGGTCCCCCAGCCCGCCGAGGGCAACGCGTTCCAGCTCTGGCTCGGCAGCGGTGGCGCGTTCGAGCCCGTCGGCGAGCCCTTCGTCCCCGAGTCGGGCGTCGTCCTGCTGCGGCTCACGGTCGACCCCTCCCGCTACGATGAGGTCCTGATCACGGAGGAGCCGCTCGGCGTCGAGCCGCTGGACCCGTCGTTCGGCCACGGCCACACCTGGCGGGCGTCCATCTGACCGACGTCGGGCGACCTCGCCGTCACGCGGGGCGACGCGCGTCGGGGGCGGCGACCCGGCGCGTCGCGCGCAGGAACCCCCAGAACATGACCGAGATCCCCGTCACGAGCGTGAGCGAGAACCCCACGACGTTGCCGCTCAGCGCGAAGGCCGAGCCGGCCGCCACGACGGTCGCGCCGACCGCGATCGCGAGCGTGCCGAGGAACCGGTCTCGGAGCTCCGGACGCCCGTGCATCCGCCACGCCGACCACAGGGTCCCCCCGACCAGGAACGCGTACGTGGGGAACGCGTAGAGGCGCGCGAGGTCCAGGGCCAGACGGTCGCCGGCCCACGCGTCGGCCCCACGGGGCAGGTCCGCCGCGAGGGCGGCGGCATCGAGCGGCGCGGTCCGGATGCGCGCGACGGCGAACGCGGTCGCGAACACGAGCAGCACCAGGGCGGGGAGCCACAGGCGCCGGTCCCTCACGAGCAGCAGGAGTTCCCCCGCCGCGAGGTACGGGACGTTCAGCACGGCCCCGAAGAGCCAGTACACGCGGTACTCGGCCTCGCTCCAGCCGTCGAGGACGCCGAGGAACAGGGCGAGCGACGCCGCCGCGTACATCGACAGCGCGACCGCCCAGAGCAGTTCGGCGGGGCGGGGACGGCCCAGCGAACGCCGGCCGAGGAGGGCGGCGAACCCGAGCGCGACGATCGACGCCGCGAGCGGGACGACCCACATGCCGCGGAGCATAGACCGGCGCCGACGGGGTGGCCGGTACGATGGGTCGCATGACCGCCCGCTCCGGACCGCGACTCGCGTGCTCGACCGCGTCGGTCCTCACGCGGTCGCTCCGCTCGGTGTTCGCCCTGCTCTCCGACGCCGGGTTCGCGGGGATCGAGATCATGGTCACGAAGGACCCCGCGACACAGGACCCGGAGTCGATCCTCGAGCTCGCCGAGGAGTACGGGATGCGGATCGAGGCGATCCACGCGCCGTTCCTGCTCGTCACGAGGACCGTCTGGGGCACGCACCCCGTCGGCAAGATCCGTCGGGCGATCGACCTCGCCGAGCGGGTCTCGGCGCCGATCGTCGTCGTGCATCCGGCGTTCCGGTGGCAACCGGGCTACCAACGCTGGCTCGAGGAAGAGCTGCCGCGGCTCGGGCGCACCACCGACGTCCTGGTCGCCGTCGAGAACATGTTCCCCGTCCGCGTCCGTGGGCGGGACGTCGTCTCGATGCACGCATCCGGGTCGCTCGACGACCTCGAGCGCTTCCCCGACGTGGTCCTCGACACCAGTCACGCGGCCGTGGCGCGTCTGGACCCGGTCGCCGCGGCCCGCCGGCTCGGCGACCGGCTCCGGCACGTCCACCTGTCGAACAACGCCGGCAAGGGCTGGGACTCGCACCTCCCCGTGGACGAGGGCGTGCTCGAGCTCGACCGGTTCCTCGACGCGCTCGGCGCGGATGGCTTCGCCGGCACGATCTCGCTCGAGCTCGACCTGCGCCGGCACGGCGACGACGAGGCCTCCCTCCGTGCGGCGCTCGTCCGGAACCGCGTCTTCTGCGGATCGCACCTTGCCCTGCGGGCCTGACGCCCCTATCTGCTCCGGCCCTCGCGGGAACAAGGTTGCCGCGAGACGGAACGGATGGGCTCCGTCCCCCGTCCAACAGGACGGGTCCTTCCAGAGGGGGGTGTCGCCATGTCCGTGTCCCGATCCATCTCACGACGCCGGCTGAGCTCGCTCGCCGGCGTCACGTCTGTTCTGCTCCTCGCGGCCTTGCTCGCCGCCAGCCCCGCGCCCGCCCAGGTGGCGTGCACCACGCCGCCGGACGTGGTTCCTCAGGAGGAACTCGCGCCCGGGACGCTCGGGGACGGCGTGACGACGCTCGCGGGGACCACGCCGGTGCCGTTCGACTTCGAGGTCGTCGGCACGATCCCCGACGGCTGGATGCTCGGGCTGGACGCCATCGTGATCCACATCGAGGGACCGCCGGAGTTCCTCGACGAGACCGGTGGCGTCTTCTTCGGGATGTCGGGGTCGCCGGCCTACGTCGAGGGCGTCCTCGCCGGCGCGGTGTCGGGGGTCTTCTACGACGACCCGACCTTCGGCCTGCTGACCCCCGCCGAGGCCATGCTCGAGATCATGGAGGCGGCCCAGCCGGCGCCTCCGCTCATGCAGCGGGTCGTGCCGACGGACGCCGTCCGCCGGGCGATCGCGCGGATCTCAGGCGAGTCGGTCTCCGACGTGACCGGATCCTTCCAGCAGCTGCCGACGCCGCTGGCCGTCTCCGGCCTCTCGAGGAGGCAGGCGCGGGAGCTCCAGGCTCGCCTGGACGAGCGGGGCGAGAACTTCCGGGTCTACCGGGCCGCATCGGCCGCGACCACGGCCAACGCGGTCGACCCCTCGCAGTTCCTACCGGGTGAGCCGCTCGGCGCCGCGATCTCGTACGGGGACGCCTCGTACTACGCCACGGGCACCGCGACGTTCACCTGCGGTGACTACGTGGCCGCCTTCGGGCACCCGTTCTTCTACGACGCGCCGGGCGAGATCTCGCTCGGCCTGTCGGGCGCCGAGGGCCTGATGGTGCTGAAGCCGGTCGGGTATCCGGGGTCGCGCTTCGCGATCCTCACCGAGCCGCGCGGGACGGTCGTCCAGGACCGGTTCGCCGGCATCGTCGGCGTCGTCGGCGTAGCCCCGCCGTGGGTCCCGATCACGAGCGACCTGGACAACCTGGACACGGGCGGCTCGAGGCTCGGCACGACCGAGGCGATCCACACCTGGGGCTGGTGGCTCGAGGAGATCGTCTGGGCGCACCTGTGGGGCAACTTCGCCGCGGTCTTCGGGCACTACGGCGGTGGGACCTCCCGGCTCGAGTGGACGCTCTCGGGCGTGACCAGCCTCGGGCCGTTCTCGGTCTCGAGCTACGCCATGACCTCCTCGCCATGGGACGTCACGGAGTCGATGTGGCCGATGATCAACGGCATCGACGCCCTGCTGTTCAACGAGTTCGAGGAGGTGACCTTCACCGAAATCTCCACGACGGGGTGGGTGACGGAGGAGCGGCGCGAGGGCAGGATCGGCCAGGTCCTCCTCTCGAGCACGTCGTTCCCCACGCCGACGGCGAACAACGTCATCAAGGCTCGCCCGGGTGACATCGTCACGATCGAGGTCACCTTCGAGATGCTCGAGGGCGGCGACGCCGTCGTGATCGCGGAGCTCACCGTCCCGAAGAGGGCGCGGAGGACGGTCGACATCCGCATGCGCGGAGGTCGGGAGCGCTCCGACTACTGGGGCGCGGGAACGTTCGAGGAGCTGCTCGAGGGTCTCCAGGGGAAGGAGCACGCGAACCACCTGGTGATCAGCGGCATCCGGCCGATCCAGCGTCTGGAGCAGAAGTTCGTCGTGGACGGTCGGGACCGCTTCACGATCCGCACGAGGTGGTAGCCCACCACCCCCAGAAGGTCGAAGGGGCCGGGCGATCCCCGGCCCCTTCGACGTCCCCCCCGGCGCATCGCGCCTGCTAGCCTCGGAACGTGCGCCCGTTCACGAAGATCACCCTCGTCGTGCTGTTCGTGCTGATCGCGATCGCGGCGATCGCGCAGTTCACGATCGGCGGGCCGGAGACCCCGTACGAGGGCCCGGTCCCGGGAACGCCCCTGCCCTCGTTCTCGGCGACGCCGTAGGCGCGCACGGTTCGGTCAGTCGGCCAGGACGACCGGGTCACCCGTGGACAAGCCGAGGAGCTGCGCCGCGCTCCCCTGGTTCACGACGAGCGCGACGTACCCGTCCGAGTCCACGATCGCGCCGCACGCGCCGTAGGGCACATCGGCGAACGTCGCGACCCTCGGCACGTCCCGCCGCCCGATCGCGAGGCTGGGCCCGAGGCCGGCCGCCTCGAGCTCGGCCGCGGTGACGTTCAGCTGCACGTTGCCGAACCCGTCGACGGCGACCACCCTCGCTCCGACCGAGCCCGGAGTGACCATCGGCGCCGGCAGGTCCACGACGTGCACCTCCCCGAGCGCCACCGTCGGGCCTACGTCCTCGAGGGCGAGGCCGGCGGACAGATGCGCCGCGGCCGGGGCGAAGACGTCGCGACCATGGAACGTCCTCGAGACCGGGTGGAGGAGCACCTCGGGCGCCGAGATCTCGACCGCGCGCTCGGCGCCGCCGAGCTCCGCCCATGTCATCGAGAGCAGGCCGTTGTCGGGGCCGACGAGCAGGGCCCCGGCGCGGGTCTCGACGGCGATGGGCCGGCGCTCGGAGCCGACGCCGGGGTCGACGACCGCGAGGTAGACCGCGTCGTCGGGCATGAACCGCGTCGAGCGCGCGAGCACGATCGCGCCGCCGAGCACGTCCTGCCGCGCGATCTGGTGCGTGAGGTCGACGATCCGGGCGTCGGGGGCGATCCGTGCGATCACCCCGTGACAGACGCCGACGAAGCCGTCGGCCAGGCCGTAGTCCGTGAGGAAGACGATCGTCCGGCTCATCCCACGTACGTTTCGAGGTACGTCAGGATCATCGTCCGGGCGCGCCCCGACTGGTTCCCGTCCAGGATGTCGGTCCCGTGGTCGTCGGTCGTGAGGATCTCGACCCGCTTGGGCGTCGGGGACGCCGCGTAGAGCGCCTGCGCGTCGTCCGGCGCCGACCCGTCGCCGTTGCCGGCGACGAACAGCTTCGCCGCCGTCACCTTCGTGAGGACCTGCGGGGTCAGCGCCATCCCCTCGAACGAGGCGGGCGCCGAGAGTGTCACCACGACGTCCGCCGCCACACCCTGCTCCGCCGCGGCGACGAGCGACGCCGTCCCGCCCATGCTCGCCCCGATCAGCGCGACCTGTCTCGCGCCACGCGAACGGATGAAGTCGACCGCACCGAGCACGTCACGCCAGATCTGCCCGAGATCCTGCTCACCCTCCGAGCACCCACCCACGCCGCCCGGGCAGTAGCCGCGGAAGTCGTACGTGAGGACCAGGTAGCCCTCGTCGGCGAGCTCCTCCGCGAAGTCCCACCACGACGTCTGGTCGGCCGGTCGCATGTGCGAGAGCACCACGCCGACCGACCCCTCGCCGAAGAGACGTCCCTCGAGCGGAACCCCGTCGGCCGAGTCGAAGGCCACGGCGTCCGAGCCCTGCGGGGCCCGTGTCGGGGCCCCCTCGTCCTGCCCGCACGCGACGGCGAGCGTCGCGAGCGCGAGGAGCGCCGCGAGCGTCCGCGCGAGGCCGGCCGGGTGGCGCCCCGTCACGCTCATCGGACGAGGCTCCGCGTCCTACCGACCCTGCTGCCGGCGCTGCCAGCGGGTCTTCTTCAACAGCTTCTTGTGCTTCTTCTTCCGCATCTTCTTGCGGCGCTTCTTGATCAGCGACGGCAAGCGACGTCCCTTCTGTTTCCGTCAGTCATCCCGATCCGAACAGGTTCCGGAGGTCCACGCGCTTCGCGCGAAAGCCCTCCTCCAGGCGAACGGACCCCAGTCTAAGCGCCTTCGGGCCGGCTGCCACGGGCGAGATCAGGCGCAGCGTCCCCTCCTCGGTCAGGTGCTCGAGGTACCCGAGGCCCAGATAGCCGCCGGCTCCGTCCGACAGACCCACGAGCAGGTGGTCGAGCTGCCCGAGGTCGAAGAGCGGCGGCAACGCCGGCATGAACACGGTCGGCTTGACCCGGAACCGATGGAGATCCTGACCGAAGTAGCGCGCCATGGCCTGCTCTCGGTTCTCGGCGCGCTGCTCGACGGTCGTCGGGACGACGCCGGGGTGCACGCCGAGCGGGACGACCTCGGTCGCGAAGAACCGCTGGATCACCCCGAGCAGCGGCAGCAGCTCCTCCCCCCGCTGGAGCCCCACGACGAGGTCCGGGCGGAGCATCTCGACCTTGTGGTACTTCAGGATCTGTCCGTGAACGCCCGAGACCAGGCCGCTCGAGTCCATCACCACGAAGTCGGCGCCGGCCTCCTTCGCCTGCCGGAACAGGCTGGCCACACCGGTCACGACCTGGAGCAGGTGGCCCTCGGGCGACGTCGACCCGATGAACCACATCGCGTCCTCCTGGGCCATCGCGGCCGCCTCGAGATCCTGCGGGCCTCGGATCATCTTCAGCGTCACCGTCGCGGGCGGGCCGACGCTCTTCTGGCCGACGTCGGCGTCCAGGAATGCCGACGGGCGCCCTGCCACGACCGCAGCCTCGAGCAACGCTCGAGACAGGGTGCTCTTGCCCGTATCGAGCCCGCCGAAGAGCACGACGGTGTGCTTGGTGTGCACCGCCTCCTCGACGAGCGCCTCGTGCTCGTTCACCTTCGCCTCCGGTGTCGTCCTCCCGGAGGCCGGTCCCACGCGTGGTGCGACTAGCCCGGCGTGGGGCCCTCCCGTCCCCGATGCCGACGTGCGGACAGGGTCATCTCGGATCGGGGGTCGTCGACCCCCGTCGCGCGTTCGAACCGAGCCTCGATGGAAGGTGTGGTCGTCAACGTGGGGCCTATCCTACCGGCGGGGCCGGTTCGGCCGCTGGGCGAGGTCAGGGGAGCCGGGCCGCGATCGCCTGGAAGCACGGCCAGTAGTCCTCGGGCCGGACGTTGTCGTCCATCACCACGACCGTGTCGGTGCGTCCCTGCGCCTTCGCCACCAGCAGCGCGGGGTCGTTGACGTCGGCGATCGAGACCGTGGGCACGCCGAACTCGATCGCGCCGCCGGCGAACCCGTGGTCGGCGAAGACCAGGTCGGGACGCTGCTCGGACAGCATCCGGGCCATCGGCTCGCCGCTGTGCGTGTGGCGCATCGACGTGCCGTCGGTGAGCATGGCCACGCCCTCGAGGTACCGGATCTCCCAGCGGTGGTGCCGTCCGGGCTCCTTCCATGGGACCGCCTCGAACGGCTGGATCGTCTTCACCCCGCGGGCGCGGAGCTGGCGGCCGACCTCGATGTACAGGTGCGCGAGACCGGTCGGGTGCCCCGTCGCGAGGATCACGCTACCGCCCGTCCGCACGACGCCGGCCAGCGCGTCGCCGACGGCCCCGCACGCGTCGAGCACGAGGTCGGGGTCCACGGGGACGGGACCGCTCCGCCACTCGGGGTGCGGATTGAAGCCGCAGGCCCGCCCGACGATCTGGAGGACCTGATCGGCCGACATGGCGCCGGCGAGCCCGGTCATCCCGAACTGCTTGTCGGGGTCGCCCTCGACCAGCAACCGGGCGTTGCGGCGGACGTTGTCCATCGGGTGGCTGACCTCGGGACCCGCGATGCGGCCCTCGAGGATCCCCCGTCGGAGCTCGGCCCGCGGGTAGGAGCGCGGCTCCCACCGGTCGTCGATGACCGGCAGCTGGGCGGCGTGCTGTGCGGTAACGTCCATCGGACCAGTCATCGTACGGGAGCCCGGCGTGGACGAACCCTCACTGGAAGGCCAGGTCGCGATCGTCACCGGCGCCGGACGCGGGATCGGCCGCGCGATCGCGCTTGCGCTCGCGCGGGCGGGCGCCGACGTCGCCGTGGCCTCGCGGACGGTCGCCGAGCTCGAAGCGGCCGCGGAGGAGATCCTGGCGCTCGGACGCCGGGCGCTCGTCGTACCGACGGACGTGACGGACGAGGACGCGGTCCGCGCGCTCGTCGGGACCTGCGTCTCGGAGCTCGGGCGGCTCGACGTGATGGTGAACAACGCGGGTGTCGCGCCGTTCACGGCGACGTTCATGGAGACCCGGCCCGACGGGTTCGAGCGCTACTTCCGGGCCAACTTCGAGTCGGTCGTGTACGGCACGCGAGCGGCCGGCGAGGTGCTGCTCGGGCAGGGATCGGGGTGCGTGCTGAACCTCGCCTCGATCGACGGGTACATGGCGGAGATCGGCCTCGCCTACTACAACGCCGCGAAGGCCGCCGTGATCAGCCTCACGAAGACGACGGCGCTCGAGTGGGCGCCTCGGGGCGTCCGCGTGAACGCCGTCGCGCCGGGATGGATCGACACGCCGATGAACCAGCCGGAGCGCGACGACCCCGAGGCCGAGGCGAGGATCCTCGCGCAGATCCCGATGTGCCGCTGGGGCAGGCCCGAGGAGGTCGCGGCGGCCGCCGTGTTCCTGTGCTCGCCGGCGGCGTCGTTCGTGACCGGCGAGGTGCTGGTCGTCGATGGCGGCCAGACCGTCACGAGCGCCCGCGAGGCCTGAGCGCGTGGAACTCCGCGGCGCCGTCGCGGTCGTGACCGGCGCGTCGTCCGGCATCGGCGAGAGCACCGCCCTGCTCCTCGCCAAGGCGGGCGCGAAGGTCGTGCTCGCGGCCCGGCGGCTCGAGCGGCTCGAGGCGGTCGCCGAGCGCATCGGCGCGCACGGCGGC
This sequence comes from Actinomycetota bacterium, assembly GCA_036845105.1. GTDB lineage: Bacteria > Actinomycetota > UBA4738 > UBA4738 > HRBIN12 > HRBIN12. The sequence continues at coordinate 12,621 of DAIUEM010000012.1, forward strand.
GAGGCGCTCCCCGTCCGCTGCGACGTCGCAGAGCCCGCCGACCTCGCGGAGCTCGTCGAGCGAACCGACGAGGCGTACGGGCGGTGCGACGTCCTCGTGAACAACGCCGGGATCCCGGGCGGGGGCCCGTTCCGCTCCCTCCCGCCGGCGCAGATCGAGCGGGTCGTGCGGGTGAACGTCCTCGGCGTGCTCCTGGGCACGCGGGCGTTCCTGCCGATGCTGCTCGCGCAGCGCCGGGGCCACATCGTGAACATCGCGTCGCTCGCCGGCCGGTACGCGACGCCCGGCTCGGCGGTGTACGGGGCGTCGAAGCACGCCGTCGTCGCCTTCGGCGAGTCCCTCCACTACGAGCTCAAGCCGTTCGGGATCCTCGTCACCACGGTGAACCCGGGCTTCACGAAGACCGAGGGGTTCCCGCAGGACGACATCCCGCGACCCCTCGTGATGCGTCGCGAGCACGTGGCCGAGGTGGTCGTCGACGTCGTCCGGCGCGGGCGGGGTCCCGAGGTCTCGGTCCCCCGCGGGCTCGGCGCGCCCCAGGCGTTCCGCGTCCTCACGCCGCCGCTCTACCGCTGGGGCGTCGACCGCGTGACCCGTCGGGGACGCGGCGCCCCGACCGAGGGCCTCGAGCCGCCGCCTCCCTAGGGACGCCTCAGCGGACGGGCTCGCCGAGCTGGTGGACCTTCAGCATGTTCGTCGTGCTCTTGCCGGCCGGCATCGAGGCGGCCATGACGACCGAGCGACCCTCGCGCACGGCGCCGCTCGCGCGCAGGCCCTCGGCCATGAGCGCGATCATCGCGTCGGTGTCGGCGGGCGGCTCTGCCGGCAGCCCGCGGACGCCCCACCGCACGTTGAGCGCACGACGGACCTTCGGGTCAGGGACGAAGGCGTAGATCGGCACGCCCGGCCGCTCGACCGAGAGCAGCCCGGCGGTGCGGCCGGTCTCCGTGTAGCAGGCGATCGCGACGACGGCCGGATCGTCTGCCGCGATCTGGGCGGCGGCGTGCGCCACGGCGGCGGCCTCATCCGCGTGCGCGGGCGCCGGCCCGGCGGACCGGAACCCGCCGGCCCGCTCCTCGGCGACGCCGGCGATCCGCTCGGCCGCGCGCGCGGCCTCGAGCGGGAACTCGCCGATCGCGGTCTCGCCCGAGAGCATGATCGCGTCGGCGCCGTCGAGCACGGCGTTCGCGACGTCGCTCGCCTCGGCCCGCGTCGGTCTCGGCGCGTGGATCATCGACTCGAGCATCTGGGTCGCGACGATCGCGGGCCGGCCGGCGGCCCGGGCGCTGCGCAGGAACTCCTTCTGCAGCATCGGGATCTCCTCCATCGGCAGCTCGACGCCCAGGTCGCCGCGGGCGACCATGATCGCGTCCGCCTGTGCCAGGATCCCGTCGATCCCCTCCACTGCCGGTCGGGTCTCGATCTTCGCGACGATCGGGACCTCCCGCCAGCCCATGAGCGCGCGCAGACCGATCACGTCCGCGGCGCTCCGGACGAACGATTGCGCCACGAGGTCCACGTCGAGATCGAGCGCCGTCGTGAGCGCCTCGCGGTCGCGCTCGGTGATCGCAGGGAGGGAGAGGCGTTCGGCCGGCAGGTTCACCCCGGCGCGGGAGCGCACGGAGCCGGACTTCACGACGTCGGTGAGGACCTCCGCGCCGGTCGTTCGGACGCACAGCTCGACGGCGCCGTCGGCGAGCAGGATACGGTCGCCGGCACGGACGTCCCGACCCAGGCCGACGTACGTCGTCGAGGCGCCGGTGGCGTCCCCGGGCGCCCCATCGGAGCGGAGCGCGAATGTCGAGCCTGCCTCCAGACGCACCGGCTCGCCGACCAGCTCACCGAGGCGGATCTTCGGGCCCGGCAGGTCGGCCATCACCGCCGGCTCCGCTCCCGAGCGCTCGGCGGCGGCCCGCACGGTCGACACGAGGGCGGCGTGCTCCCGGGCGTCGCCGTGGGAGAGGTTCACGCGGAACACGTCGGTGCCGGCGCGGATCAGGTCGAGCACGACGCTTGGATCGGCGCTCGTCGGGCCGAGCGTGCACACGAGCTTCGCCCTGCGCGGGCTCATGGCTCCAGCCCGAACGCCGGGAAGCACGTCTGGCGGACCAGATGGATCACACCCCTGGTGCTGGCGTCGTCACCCCAGCCGGTCTGGGGCTCCTCGCTGAACGTGGCGGGGACCTCGCCGCGAAGCTGGAACTCGACCTGTTCGAGCCAGCCCTCGGGCAGGTGATCGGGGAGCTCCGCGCCCGCCATCTCGGCGAAGTAGGTCGTCCACGCTCGCGGCACGACCTTCGCCCACTGATAGCCACCGCCCCCGGTCGCGACCCACCTGCCGTCGGCGGCCTCGTGCGCGAGGTCGTGGAGCATCTTCCCGGTCTCGTGGTACGCCCGCATGGTCAACCGCAGGTGTGCCAGCGGATCGGTCGCGTGCGTGTCGCATCCGAGCTGGGCGACGAGCACGTCCGGGTTCCATCGCCGGACGAGCGGCGGAACCACCTCGCGGAAGGCTTCGAGCCAGGCGTCGTCACCCGTCCCCGGTTGGAGAGGTACGTTCACCTTCGTGCCCTCGGCCTCGCCGTCGCCGCGTTCGCTCACGAAGCCGGTGCCGGGGAACAGGTACTCGCCCGACTCGTGGATCGAGATCGTGAGCACCCTCGGATCCGAGTAGAAGATCTCTTGCACACCGTCGCCGTGATGCACGTCGACGTCGACATACGCGACCCGCTCCACCCCGCGGTCGAGCATCCAGGCGATGGCGGCCGCGAGATCGTTGTAGACGCAGAACCCAGAGGCGCGGTTCGGCATCGCGTGATGCAGACCACCGGCCGCGTTGAACGCGTGCGCGACGGTGCCGTCGAGCACCGCCTCGGCGGCGGCGATCGTCGAGCCGACGACCACCGCCCCCGCCTCGTGCATGTTCGGGAAGACGGGGTTGTCCCCCGGACCGTAGCCGTACCGGCCCCACGGCCCATCCTCGCCGTGGCCCGCCCGCCGGGTCGCGTCGACGAACTCGGGGGTGTGGATGCGCCGCAGCTCCTCGTCCGTCGCGGACCGGCCGGGCAGGACCTCAACGCTCGGGATCTCGAGGAGGCCGCACGCCCGGATCAGGTCCCACGTGAACAGCACGCGCTCCGGCCGGAACGGGTGCTGCGGCCCCAGATCGTACGTGCGGGCCTCGGGCGCGAGGATCAGCCCCGCGCGTCCGCTCACGTCCTCATCCCAGGGCCGCGACGATGGCTTCGCGCGTGACCCGCACGGCGAGCGCGCGCTCCTCGTCCGACAGGATGAACGGCGCCCCGAACATCACGAGGTCGCCGTCGTGCCCGTCGACGTGACCGGTGCTCGAGTACAGCAGGAGCCCGCGCTCGCGGGCCTCGGTCAGGATGCGCTCGGTCACCCTCTCCGAGCGCGGGAACGGGGCCCTCGTGTCGCGGTCGGCCACCGGCTCGATGCCCACCATGAGCCCGATCCCGCGGACGTCGCCGACGTTCGGGTGGTCGCCCAGATCCGCGGAGAGCTCCTTCAGCAGCAGCTCGCCCTTGGTCCGGCTCGCCTCGACCAGGTCGCCCTCGCGCAGGCGCTTCAGCGTGGCGTGGGCGACGGCCGCGCCGACGCCGTTGTGCGACCACGTGAACCCGTGGACGAACCCCTTCGGCTTCACGGTCTCGTACACCTCGCCGCTCGCCGCCGCGAACCCGAACGGCCAGTAGCCGCTGGTCGAGCCCTTGCCGGCGGTCAGGATGTCGGGCCGCACGCCCCAGTGGTCGAGCCCGAACCAGCGGCCGGTGCGACCGAAGCCGGTCATGACCTCGTCGGCGATCACGAGCACGCCGTGCCGTCGGCAGACCTCGGCCACGGCCGCCCAGTAGTCGTCGGTCGGCACGGTCGCCCCCAGCGTCGCGCCCCCCACCGGCTCCGCGATGAACGCGGCGACGTTCTCGGGCCCGACCTCGAGGATCAGGGCCTCGAGCGCGTCGGCGTAGCGGGCTCCGCAGGCCACCGGGTGGTCGGGCATCGAGCACCGGTACTCGTACGGCGTCTCGGTGTGGCGGAAGCGACCGAGCCACGGCAGGTACGGGCCCTTGAGCGCCTCCTTCCCCCCGACGTCGAGCGCCCCGAACGTGTTCCCGTGGTACGACTGCTTGCGGCCGATCACGACGTGCCGCGAGTCCTCTCCGCGGGCGATCTGGTACGTGCGAGCGAGCTTCAGGGCGGTCTCGACCGCCTCGCTCCCGCCCGAGACCGGGTACAGCATCGCGCCGTCCATCGGCAGCACGGTCGCGACGTCCTCCGCGTACGCCTCGAGCGCGTCCGTCGTGAACATCGTGCCGTGCACGTACTGGACGTTGGACGCCTGCTCGGCCATCGCGGCCAGGAGCGCGCCGTCGCCGTGGCCGACGTTCGAGACGACCGCGCCGCCCGCCCCGTCCAGGTAGCGCTTGCCCTCGGCGTCGGTGATCCAGACGCCCTCGGCGTGGGCCGCGTGGGGCAGCTCCCGGGTGAGGACGCGGCGGAAGACGTGGGTCATGGCAGGCTCCTCTCGTTCGACGTCACTCTACGGCGCGGCACGCAACAGGCGCGGCTCGATCCGTGTCTCGGCGACCGCGTCCCCGGTCGCCTCGACGCGGTAGGCGGCCGCGCCCTCGCGGGCGCTCACGACCTCGGCCAGCTCGGCGCCCTCGAAGTGCAGCGCCACCCGGTCGTCGGCGGCGTAGCCGGAGGGCAGCCGGCGCTCGCGCGCGAAGCGGTGGTACGCGGGCCGGCGGTCGGGCTCGCCGTCGTAATGCGGGCAGAACGAGCCCGGCAGCAGCCCGAGTCCGTCGCGCCACGGGACCAGCTCCGGGCTCAGCGAGTCCGTCACGCCGCCCTCGAACCAGCACAAGGCGCCGGCGCTGATGCCCGCGAGGACCACACCACGCTCCCACGCCTGCCGCAGCGTCCCGTCCAGGCCGTGGAGACGCCAGATCGCGAGCATGTTCGCGGTGCTTCCGCCCCCCACGTAGACCACGTCGTGGGAACGCAGGATGTCGCCGATCGCGGGGTACGGGAGCTGGAACAACGAGAGGTGGCTCGGCTCGCACGACCGACGGGTGAAGGCCGCGTAGAACCGCTCGACGTACGAGGCGCTGTCGCCGCTCGCGGTGGGGACGAAGACGACGCGCGGCCGCTCCTTGCCGGTCAGCCCGAGGACGAAGTCGTCGAGCAGCGGGTCGTCGTCGCTGAACCCGCCGCCTCCCATCGCGACGATGTGCCGGTCGGCCACGGCGCTCCCTACTTCGTGTAGGTGCCGTCCGGGTCGAGCTCCTCGCGGATCAGCCGGAGCTCCTCCTCGGTCGGCGGTGGCGTCTCGCCGAGGTCGGGCGAGACCCTCGGGTCCCACCCCATGCTCTCGCGGACCTGCTCGAGCGTGACGCCCGGGTGCATCGTGAGCAGCGTCATCTCGCCGGTCTCCTCGTCGAACCCGTACGTGCCCAGATCGGTCACGACGCTCGTCGGCCCGCTCCCCCACCAGCCGCGCGCTCGTTCGTGCTCGCGATCGCTCGAGTGCCCGGGCGAGGTCCGGAAGTGGAGCTTCTCGACGAACGAGCGAGGCGCCTGCCGCATGATCACGAGGATCTGCCGAGCGTGGATCGCGATCTCGCACGCGCCGCCCGAGCCCGGCAGCCGCACCTTCGGCTTCGCGTAGTCCCCGATCACCGTGGTGTTCAGGTTCCCGTACCGGTCGATCTGCGCGCCGCCGAGGAACGCCACGTCGATGAGACCGGCCTGCAGGTAGAAGGCGAAGAGCTCGAACATCGAGGTGACCGCCGTCGAACCCGTCACGAGCGTGGGGTCGCCGATCGACAGCGGCAGGCGCTCGGGCCGGGCGCCGAACACGCCGGACTCGTACACGAGCTGCAGCTCCGGCGCGACCGTACGCTGCGCGAGGTTGCACACGATGTTCGGCAACCCGACGCCGACGAAGCAGTTCCGCACGCCGGCGAGGCCCCGCGCCGACGCGGCGATCATGATCTCGTTCTTCGAGTACCCGAGGTCCGCTGCGACGCTCATGCGTACCTCCCGTAGTTCACCTCGCCGGACATCGCCGGCTCGGGCCTCAGGCCGTCCCAGTGGTCGGCCCCCATCTTCTCGATGTAGTCCGCGTGGGTCTCGAGGTCGTAGACCCACTCCTTCAGCCACGCCTCGAAGCTCTCGGGCTCGCGGGCGATCTTGTCCCACCGCAGGTAGAACGCGTTGTCGCGATCGTAGTAGCCCTGCGCGAACGAGGGGTGGCAGCTGAACGGCTGCTCGACGACGGCGTCGACGACCACCCCCGGGATGATCGTGCGGTTCGGGTCCCGGCGGACGACCGACTCGTCGACGAGCTCCTCGCACACGACGATCACGCGTTCGGCCGCGAAGGCCGCCTCCTTCTGGCAGCCGAGCAGCCCCCAGATCTGCGCGTCGCCGTCCTGGGTCGCCCGCTGGCACGCCACGACGGTCACGTCGGGCTTCAGCGGCGGGACGACGGCTACCTCTGTGCCGTCCTCGTACGGCGAGACCATCGTCTTGATGTTCGGGTTCACGCTCGGGATGTCGCTCTCGTAGTACGAGCGGATCGGGAAGAACGGCAGGTTCGA
>DAIUEM010000013.1:0-18885 GCA_036845105.1 Actinomycetota bacterium
TGGTGCCGACGGTGCCGCGCGTGTACCAGGTCCCGTCCGGGATCAGGGAACGGAGGTAGGGCCAGTCCTTCGGCCACCGCTCGAGGACGTTGATGCCGGCCGCGTCCCAGATGATCGTGACGATGAGCCGCGGCGGGGTCTCGTTGCCCGCCACGGCCTCCCGCATGGGCGTGCCGTCGGGCGCGCGGAACGGGAAGCCGAGGAGGGCGGCGGTGGTGGGGGCGATCCCGGCGAGCGTGACCGGTCGGTCCACCTCCCCCGCTGCCGCGATGTGGCCGGGCCCGTACCAGAACATCGGGATGTCCTGCGCGTACGGCCACGGCCCGACGTGCGGAAGGCCGGAGCCGACGTAGTTCGGCTCGATCGGCAGGATCTGGAGCTCCGCGCTGCGGTCGTCGCGGTTGCCCCGCCAGGTGCGCATGAGCCACTCGTGCGGGAGCGAGCAGGCCAGGTCGGCCAGGTCGCCGCTCGCGAGCTCGACCGTCTGCTCGACCGGCGCCTCGCTCTTCGAGGGCTCGGCCTTCGTGGGCTCCGCCTCCGTGGGCTCCGCCTCCGTGGGCTCCGCCTCCGTGGGCTCCGCCTCCGTGGGCCGAGCGGTCGGCGAGACCTCGCCCTCGGCCGTGCCTGAGCACGCGGCGGCCAGCAGGGCGAGCGCCACGAGGAGGGCGGGGATGCGGCTGGAGATCACCGAACGCATAGGGACCCGACGACGGGCGAGCCAAAGATAGCAGCCGCTCGGCACCCGGCCCCTGGGCGCGGTAGCGTGGGCCGAGGTGTCCGGACGACGTCTCCTCGTCCTGCTGGCGGTGCTCGCCGTCGTCGCCGCGCCGGCGGGCGTGCTCCGGGCGCTCTGCGTCGGCAACGCGTGCGACCAGAGGACGCAGACGCAGGCTACGATCCCGTTCTGCTCGCTCCCCGGCGGCCTGCGCGAGCAGATCGCGAACGGCTTCCGCGAGGGCCGGTCCCCCGATGTGCTCGCGGTGGCGCGGGACAGCGCCGTGTTCACGGAGGCGGGCGGGCTCCGGGTGCCCTGGCCCGCGACCGCGACGTCCACCGATGCCCGCGTGCCCCTGGTGTTCGCCGGCCCGGGCGTCGACGGCGGCGCCCGGCTGCCGGACGGCGTCCCGCTCGACGGCGTGGCGCCCACCGTCGCGGACATCGTCGGGCTCGACCGCCCGTTCCCCGAGGTGCGCTCGGGGGCCGCGATCGAGGGCGTGGCGGCCTCGCCGCTCCCGGTCGCCGACGCCGGACGACCGGGGCTCGTGGTGCTCGTCGCGTGGAAGGGCATGGGCAGCGCCGAGCTCGAGGACCTGCCGGACGACTGGCCGTTCCTCGCATCGTTGATGGCGGAGGGGGCGGGGACCCTCGAGGCCGTGACCGGCTCCCTGCCGCTCGATCCGGCCGCGACGATGACGACGCTCGGCACGGGAGGCCTGCCCTCTCAGCACGGCGTGACCGGGGCGTTCGTCCGGAACGACGACGGGGTCGTGACGCCGGCGTTCGGCCCGGACGCGCCGGTGCACATCATCGCCACGCTCGCGGACGACCTCGAGGAGGCCGAGCCGCGGACGCTCGTCGGCCTGGTCGGGAGCGAGCGGTCGGACCGAGGGCTGATCGGCGGCGGCTGGTACGAGGGCCAGGAGCCCGTCGACGTCGTCCTCGGCGACCCCGACGCCGCCCCCCTCGCCGTCGAGACCCGTCTCGCGGCGGGCTACGGCGCGGACGACCGGACCGATGTCCTGGGCGTCGCGTTGCAGGGCCGCGTGGGGAGCCTCGACCGATGGACGAGGCGGATCGTGACCGCGGCGCGCCGAGCCACCGACGGGGACGTCGTCGTCGTGGTGGCCGGCACGGGGACGTGGGAGAGGAGTCGGCTCGCCGTGCCCGCGAGCGACGCGGTGGCCGAGGTCGAGGACGCGGTGCCGGGCGGGCGACCCGTCGTGGCGGCGGAGGTCGCCGGGGGTCTGTTCCTGGACCAGGCCGTCCTCACCGAGCAGACGGTCACCGGTCAGGTGGTCGTCGACACGCTCCTGCGCTCCGAGACCCCCGATGGTGAGACGATGTTCGTCGACGCGTTCCAGGGGTTCGCGGTCTCGTTCGCCCGGTACTGTTGAGGAGCCCCATGGCCCAGGTCGCCGCTCCGCGCCGCGCTCGAGAGGCGACGCCGCGCACGGCCGTCGCGGTCGTCGCGGCGCTCGTGGCCGTCGGGCTCCTCCTGCAGCTCGCGGAGCCTCAACGGGTCCCGTGGGTGCAGACGTTCTTCCTCGTGTTCGGCTCGCTGCTCGTGCAGGCGCTGCCGTTCGTGCTCGTAGGGGCGCTCGCCTCGGCGCTCATCGAGGTGCTCCTGCCCGTCGGCACGCTCGAGCGCCTGGCGACCCTGCCGAAGCCGCTGCAGCTTCCGGCCGCGGCGTTGGCCGGGGTCGCGATGCCCATCTGCGAGTGTGGCTCGGTGCCGGTCGCGCGGCGACTCGCGTCGAAGGGTCTCCTGCCCTCGGCGGCCGTGACGTTCATGTTGGCTGCGCCGGTGGTCAACCCGGTGGTGACCGCCTCGACGTTCGTCGCGTACCGCGGACGAGAGGCGATGTGGACGATGGTGGCCGGCCGGTTCCTCCTCGGCCTCGTCGTCGCGGTCACGGTCGGGTGGGTCATCGGTGCGGTGTCGCGGGACGGCCTGATGAAGCCGAACCCCGAGGACCGGCACGTCCACACGGTCGAGCTCGGCCGGCCCGAGCCCCGGTGGCGCAGGTTCTTCCTCCACCTTGGCGGCGACTTCCTGTTCATGGGGCGGTACCTGGTGCTCGGCGCGACGTTCGCGGCGCTCGTGCAGACGTTCCTGCCGGCGTCGTGGATCTCGGAGGTGGCGGCGATGCCGATCGTCTCGATCGCGGCGATGATGCTGCTCGCGTCGCTCCTGTCCCTGTGCTCGGAGTCCGACGCGTTCATCGCGGCGTCGTTCGTCCAGTTCGGGAGCTCCGCGCAGCTCGCGTTCCTGGTCTTCGGGCCGATGGTGGACCTCAAGCTCGCGACGCTCTACGCGGGGACGTTCCGCCCAGGGTTCCTGCGGACCGTCGTGCTCGCCGCCTTCGGCACGACGCTCGTCGCGACGATGTGGCTCCAGGTGTGGATCGGATGACCGACACGGTCGTCACCCCGAGCCCGGTCCCCGCCCCCGCGGTCCTCGCGCGTCCCCGGCGCGTGAGCTCGAGCCGGCTCGCCGGCGCCGCGGTGCTCGGCGCCTGGGCGGTCCTGTTCTGGTGGCTCCTGCTCACCGGCAGGCAGGACTTCTACCTGTCGACGCGGACACAGTGGGTCGTGCCGGTCGGCGCGACGCTGCTCACGATGGCGGCCCTCGGGCGGCTCGCCACGGTCCGGACCCGCGAGCGGGAGCCCGTCCGGCGCCGTGACGCCTGGGCGATGGCGGCCGTCGTCGCGCCCGTCGTCCTCATGATGGCGCTTCCGCCCGCGACCCTCGGCCAGTACTCGGCGGGCAAGCGATCGAGCTTCGCGAGCGTCGGCGTGGTCACCTCGGCGTCGGACATCGGCTCCGGCGATCTGACCCTCGTGGACGTCGCGGCCGGACAGACCACCCCCGAGGGCGAGGCGGCGCTCGCCGCGCGAGCCGGCGAGCGGGTCACCTTCGTCGGCTTCGTGACCCGATACGACGACACGCCGGCCGACGAGCTGTTCCTCACGCGCTACGTGGTCACGTGCTGCGTGGCCGACGCCACGATCGCCGAGGTGCGCGTCGTGAACGTGACCCCCGGCGCGTTCGAGCCGGACGACTGGGTCGAGGTGACCGGGGCGATCTACCCGATCGGGCGCGAGGTCATCGTGAACGCCGAGCGGGTCGTCGGCGTCGACCGACCCGATCGCCCCTACCTCACGCCGTAGCACGCTCGACCGTGGATGCCGCGTCCCCTCGGGCGTCGCGGCCGTCAGGGCTCGAGCGCCCGGCGGATCGCGCGGAGGGCGTCGGCACGGTCGACGCCGAGCTGACGCGCTCGGCGCGCGTACGCGGACGCGGCCGAGCGCAGGTGCTCCTCGGCCTGCCTCGGCCGCTCCGGGAGCCGCTCGGTCACGAACGTGCCGTGGCGCCCACGCGTGACGATCAGGCCCGCGTCCTCGAGCTCGCGGTAGGCGCGGGCCACGGTGTTCGGCGCGAGGCCGAGGGCCGTCGCCAGCTCGCGGATCGGTGGCAGCCGCTCCCCCGGCGCCAGCCGGCCACGCTCGATCCGCGCGGCGAGACGCTCGCGCAGCTGCGCCGAGAGCGGCACCCGGGACGCCGGGTCCAGGCCGATCCGCACGGCAGCATCATGCGACGTGCTTGAGGGCCACGCCACCGGCGGGCTAGCGTTGCCGCGAGATGACCGTCCAGATCGGCCTCGGGCTGTTCACCGGGCAGATCCCCGCCGGCTCGGACCGGACGTTCGAGCGCGAGTACCGGGAGACGCTCGAGCTCGTCCGCCTGGCCGAGGAGCGCGGCTTCGACTCCGCGTGGGTGAGCGAGCACCACGGCGCGTCCGACGGCTACCTCCCGTCGTTGCTGCCGATGCTCGCGGCGTTCGCGGCGGTGACCGAGCGCATCGCGCTCGGCACGGGCATCGTGCTCACGCCGTTCCACGACCCGCTGCGGCTCGCCGAGGACGCCGCGGTCGTCGACCAGCTCTCGGGCGGACGCCTGATCCTCGGGCTCGGCAGCGGGTGGCGGGACGAGGAGTTCCGCGCGTTCGGCGTCCCGAGGGCCGAGCGGGTGCAGCGCACGGTGGAGACGGTCGAGATCCTCCGCCGCGCGTGGACCGGACGCCGGTTCTCGTTCGAGGGGCGCTCGTTCCGGTACGACCGGGTCCGCGTGACGCCGCCCGCGGCGCAGCGCGGCGGCCCGAGGATCTTCCTCGGCGGCTACGCGGAGCCCGCGGTCCGTCGCGCCGGGCGGCTCGGCGACGGCTACATCACGGACGACTCGGGCATCGACGAGGTCCGGCGCGCACTGGCCATCGCGGAGGACGGTGCGCGGCAGGCCGGCCGGGACCCGCGCTCGCTCGGCCTCGCCCTGCTGCAGAACGCCTTCGTGACCGAGGACGGCCGGGCCTGGGAGACGGTGCGGCGCGGCGTCCTGCACCAGATCGGCGCGTACTCGGCGTGGGACGCGGGCCACGACACGCCCGAGCACGACTCCCTCGAGCCGTCGGTCTCGGACGAGGACGAGCTCCGTCGCTGGACGGAGTTCGGGAGCCCCGAGGACGTGACCCGGGCGCTGCTGCCGCTCGTGACCGCGCACGGCGACCGGCCCGACTTCCACCTCGTCGTGCGCCTACACTACCCGGGCATGGGGCTCGAGACCGCCGCGGGCGCCGTCGAGCTGTTCGCGCGCGAGGTCATCCCGGCCCTCAAAGGCAGCTGAGCGACGCCGACGCTTGTTGACGCGGGACGGAACGTCAAGCCGCGGCTCGGGCCGTCCGATGCGGTAGGGGGCAAACGAGACCAGGCCGGGAGGACGCGTGACGATACCCGAGATCCAACCCCCCACGTCGATCGGCGCCGTCGACTACCGGGCCCTCGTCGAGCAGATCCCGGCGATCACCTACACCGAGATCCACGACCGCACCTCTCCCACCGGCCAGCGCACGACGTACGTCTCGCCGCAGGCGGCGCGGATCCTCGGGCACGCGCCCTCGGAGTTCCTGCGCGACCCGCAGCTGTGGCGCACGCTCCGTCACCCGGCGGACCGGGCGAGAGTCATGGCCGCCGAGCGCGCCGCCGAGGTCACCCGCCAGCCCTTCCACGCCGAGTACCGGATGACGGCGCGCGACGGCCGTCTGCTCTGGTTCCGGGACGACGCCGTCATCGTCGAGCGGTCCGGGTCCGGCGACACGCTCTGGCAAGGCGTGATGTACGACATCACCGCCGAGAAGACCGCCGAGGAGCAGGCCCGGCGCGCCGAGATCCGGTACCGGAGCCTCGTCGAGACGCTGCCGGCCGTCGTCTTCATCGATCAGCTCGACGCGCGCGCGTCCAACGTCTACACGAGCCCGGAGTCCGAGCGGTTGCTCGGCTACACCACGAGGGACTGGGACGACGACCCCGACCTGTGGGCGAAGATCCTGCACCCGGAGGACCGGGACCGTTGCCTCGAGGCTCAGGCGCGTCACGTCCAGACCGGCGAGCCGTTCGACCAGACCTACCGCGTGATCGCCCGCGACGACAGGACGCTGTGGATCCGCGACGTCGCGGTGATCGTGCACGACGACGACGGCACGCCGCTGTACTCGCAGGGGTTCCTGCTCGACATCACGGCGCAGAAGCAGGCCGAGCTCGCCCTGCAGGAGGCGCTCGACCGCGAGCACGAGGGCGCCGAGCGGTTGCGGCACGCCGACGAGGCCCGGACCAGGCTCCTGCACACGCTCTCGCACGACCTGCGGGGTCCCCTCACGGCGATCCTCGTCGCCGCCTCCACGCTCGAGCGCCCCGGTCTGAGCCAGGCCGATGTGACCGAGATCCTCCGCGGCATGGCGGACCGGGCACGGCACATGGACCGGCTGCTCACCGAGCTGCTCGACCCGGAGCTCCCTGCCACACCGAGCCCTCCTTGAGGCCCCCGACCCGGCGTGGGACGATGCCAGGCGTCCGCGTCCGAGGGAGAACGTCATCCGCACCGTCTGGTCCCCAGCGCGCGCCGTCGTCGCGCTCACGGGCGCGCTCGCGCTGACCGCGACGGCGCTCGCCCCGCCCGCCGGGGCCGTGACCGGCTCGATCGAGCTGCTCGCCTCGGCCCACATCGTCGACCTGGGCAAGGGCGTCACGCTCTCGGGGACGCTCTCCTCCGGCCCGGCGTGCGTCGCCGGCCGCGCCCTCGTCCTCGAGTGGCGCGCCGGAGACTCGGTGGGGTACGCGACGATCGCGCAGGGGACGACCGAGACCGACGGCACGTTCGTCTTCCCCCAATCCCAGCAGCACACCGGTCGGTACCGCGTGACGGCCACGGGGGCGGGTGCGTGCGAGGCCGCCGTCTCGGAGCCGATGCTCGTGAAGGTCCGCGCCGGCGTGGACAGCACGTTGCTGGCCGGCTCGCTCCGCGTCGGAAGCTGTGTCGAGGTCACGGCCTCGGTCGCCCCGCCGAAGCCCGGCCAGACGGTCGAGCTGCAGCGCCGGCGCGGCGGCACGTGGCAGACGCTCGAGACGCTCACGCTGGACGGAGCCTCGCGTGCCAGCGCGACGCCGTGCTTCGCGTGGGAGGACGTGGGCATCGCCCAGCTCCGGGTCCGGTGGCCCGCGCAGGACGAGCTGAACGCGACCGGGACCGGCCCGACGCTCGGGCTGCGGATCGAGCTCGCCGGGTGGATGCGGCGGATCGAGGACCTGATCGACGGTCGCGCGATGTCGGTCTCCGTGGGGGAGGCCGGCGACTTCCTGTACGAGCGCGCGCCCGGCGTCATGCGCGCGCCGGCCTCGAACGAGAAGCTCCTACTGTCGATGTCGCTCCTCGACCGGTTCGGCCCGGACGATGTGGTCCGGACACGGGTGGCCTCGGCGGCCGAGGTTCGGCACGGGGTTCTCAACGGGGACCTGTGGATCGTCGGCCGGGGGGACCCGGAGGTCGGACCGGCCACCGTCAGGTCGCTCGCGCGACGCGTCGCGGGGCTCGGCATCGAGCGGATCGCCGGCCGCGTCCGCGGCTCGACGTCGTACTTCCTCCACGACTGGGACGCGCACGGCTGGCACGACAACGCCCGCGACTACGTCGCGCTGCCGAGCGCCCTCGCGTTCGCGGGCAACGTGGATCGCCGGGGGCGCAACGTCACGAACCCCGAGGAGCGCGCCGCCGAGGCGCTCACGGACAAGCTCGAGGCGCTCGGCGTGACGGTGCGGGGGCGGCCGGGCGCGGGCAGGGCGCCGGATGACGTCGTCGATCTCGCCTCGGTGGCGTCGCGGCGGCTCAGACCGACCCTCGCGCGACTGCTCCGCCCGTCGGACAACTTCTATGCCGAGATGCTCGGCAAGCGCCTCGGGGCGGCTCGGACCCGCCCGCCGGGGACGATCGCGAAGGGTGCCGCGGCCATCGAGGCGTGGGCGGGATCGAACGGGGTGGCGTTCCGGCTGTACGACAACTCGGGACTCTCCTACGCGAACCGCGTCTCGACGCACGGCATCGTGCGGCTGCTCTGGGTCGCGGAGGCGGAGCCGTGGGGGCGGGCGCTCTTCGGCGCGCTGCCCTCCGGCGGACAGGGGACGCTCCGTCACCGGTTCGCGAGCGTCCAGGTCCACGCCAAGACGGGAACGCTCACCGACATCTCGGCGCTCTCGGGATGGGTCTGGCTCGAGCGGCTCGAGGTCTGGGGAGAGTTCTCGATCCTGTCGAGCGGGATGCCGAAGTACCGCGCCTCCGACCTCGAGGACAAGATCGTCCGGATCCTGCAGAACCAGGCCCGCTGATCGGACCTCCGGCGTCCGCCCAGGCCGCACGGCCTGGGCCCATCGGCCGTAAAGCGCATCCCCTATCCGGCCGATGGATGAAGCGATGGACGCTCGCGTCGAAGCATCGGCTCCCGGGCGGGAGGGGCTCCTCGAGCGCGTGTTCCTCGGGAGCACGCTCGGCATGGCCGTGTGCCGGCTCGAGGACGGCCGGTTCCTCGAGGCGAACGAGGCCTTCTGCTACCTCGTCGGGCGCGGGATCGGAGATCTGCTCGGCGTCACCGTCTTCGAGATCGGGCTGTTCGAGACGGTCGGCGAGCGGCGCGCCCGAGAGCAGCTCCGAACCCGCGGGGTGGTCGAGGGCTTCGACGCGTCGCTGCAGACGCCCGCCGGCGAGGCGCGGTTCGTCCGGTTCTGGGCCGAGGCGCTGGACGGCGCCGACCCGCTCGTCATCATCCGGGCCTCCGACGTGGACGGGCGAGCCTCGGCCGGCTCCCGGTACCACGAGATGCGCGAGGCCGAGATCCGGTACCGGGCGCTCGTCGAGAACATCCCGGCGATCACCTACACGCAGGTCGAGGACCCGGCGAGCCCGACCGGCTTCCGGGACGTGTACATCAGCCCGCAGACGACCAAGATCCTCGGGTACACGCCCGAGGAATGGCGCGCCGACCCCACGCTGTGGGTCGTGGCGACCCACCCCGACGACCTCGGGCGCGTGATGGACGAGGACCGGGCGGCCGCGGCGAACGACACGCGCTTCCAGTCCGAGTACCGCATGATCGCGCGCGACGGCCGGATCGTCTGGTTCCGCGACGAGGCCGCGGTCGTCGAGGACCCGCTGAGCGGGCTGTCGTTCTGGCAGGGCGTGATGCTGGACATCACCGAGGAGAAGCGACTCCGCGAGGCGGGCTCGACCACCGAGGCGAAGTACCGCAACCTCGTCGAGTCGCTTCCTGCGATCGTCTATCTGGGCGAGTACGGCGAGGAGGGGGACTGGCTCTATATCAGCCCCCGACTGGAGCACGTCCTCGGCTACACGCCGGAGGAGTGGCTCGCGCACCCCGGACCGTTGAGCACGTTCACCCACCCCGAGGACCTTCCGGCGGCGCGCGCGGCCGAGGAGCGGTCGCTCGCCACCGGCGAGCCCTACCGGGCCGAGTACCGGATGCAGGCGAAGGACGGTCGCTGGGTCTGGATCCTCGACGAGGCCTCCGCGGTCCGCGACGAGCACGGCAGGCCGCTGTGCATGCAGGGGATCATGTACGACATCACGGAGCGCAAGCGGGCGGAGGAACGGCTCGTCGCGCTCGGCCGGCTGAAGGACACGCTCCTGCACACGCTCTCGCACGACCTGAAGGAACCGCTCACCGCGATCCTCGGCGCCGCGAGCACGCTCGAGCGCCTCGACGGCGAGCTGACCGACGAGGAGCGCCGGAGCCTGCTCCGCGTCGTCGCAACCCGGACGCGTGGCATGAACACGCTGCTCACCGACCTGCTCGACCTCGATCGCCTGGACCGGGGGATCGCCGAGCCAAGACGCTTCCCCGTGGATCTCGGCGCGCTGGCCACCGAGCTCGTCGCGCAGACCCACGTGCTCCGGGGTCACCCCGTCGAGCTGGACGTCTGTCGATGCGTCGGGAACGTCGACGCGCCGAAGGTGGAGCGGATGCTCGAGAACCTCCTGTCGAACGCCGTGCGGTACTCGCCCGCGGACGGCCGCATCTGGCTCCGCGTCCGCGAGGCCGACGGTGGCACGCTCCTCGTCGTGGAGGACGAGGGCCCGGGGGTGCCGGACGAGGTGAAGGAGTCCATCTTCGAGCCCTTCCAGCGCGGGCTCGACGCGTCCACGTTGCCCGGCACCGGCATCGGGCTCTCGCTCGTGGCGCGGTTCGCCGAGCTCCACGGCGGCCGCGCGTGGGTGGAGGACCGGCCGGAGGGTGGCGCCTCGTTCCGGATCTTCCTGCCCGACGCCGACCCGGGCTAGGTCGCGCGGTCAGTCGGAGCCGAACGATCCGGTGACGAGCTCGCCCGCCGGCTCGTACGAACCCATCACGACCCCCGTGGTGGAGACCGTGCTGTCGACGAGCCTCAGCGCGGAGGGGATCGTCCCGTCGGCGAACAGGCGCTTGCCGGACCCGACGACGACGGGGAAGACCAGCAGACGGAACCGGTCCACGAGGCCGTGGCGGAGCAGCGTCTGGAGCAGATCCGCGCTGCCGTGGACCTGCAGCTCGGGTCCGTCCTCCCGCTTGAGCGCCGCGACGGCTTCGCCCACGTCCCCCTCGATCAGGACCGAGTTGCTCCACTCCAAGCTTGGACGACCGCGCGAGGCCACGTACTTGGTGGCGTCGTTGAGCGGCTTGGCGCCGGCCTCCTCCGGGGCGTGCGGCCAGTACGCGGCGAAGATGTCGTAGGTCCTGCGTCCGAGCACGAGGTCGAACGGCTGGCCCATCGTCTCGGTCATGAACCGGTCCACGAGGTCGTCCCAGTAGGGCACCGACCAGCCGCCGTGCGCGAAGCCGCCGCTGTCGTCCTCTTCGGGTCCACCGGGAGCCTGCATGACCCCGTCGAGGGTCAAGAAGGTGCTCACGATCAGCTTCCGCATCGCTCGTCTCCTTCCGGCGTCCGTGGCTCGGGTCGATGGCTCGGGGTCGAGCCCACCGCAGGATAGGACGACCCGGCGGAGCGGAACTCATCGCGGGTGCCTACGTCGGCCACGGCCGAACGCCGAGCGCCGCCTCGATGTCACGGGCGGCCCGTTCCACCGCCGGGACGTAGCGCCGCGCGCCGCCGCGTCCCATCCTGGCCGACGGCCCGGAGACCGAGACCACGGCGACGAGGCGGTCGCCGGCGCCCACGACCGGCGCGCTCACCGAGCCAACCCCGGCCTCGCGCTCCCCGGCGCTCGAGGCCCATCCGCGCCCGCGCACGTGGCTCACGTCGCGCGCGAACCGATCCGGGTCGGTCGCGCGCCGGATCTGCCGCACCCGATGCGGATCCCACGCGAGGAAGACCTTCGCCGCCGACCCCGCGGACAGCGGCAGGGCCGCGCCGACCGGCACGATCGTCCGGAGCTCGTTGCGAGATTCGACGGCGTCGACGCACACGCGCACGTCCTCCATGCGCACGTACAGCTGCGCGCTTTCGCCCGTCTCCTCGGCGAGCCGCTCGAGCACGGGATGCGCGAGGTCCCGGAGCGGCGCCTCGCGCCGCGCAGCTGCGCCGAGCTGGAGGAGCCGAGGCCCGAGCCGGTACCCGACCCCCGGCTCGAGCGCCAGGAGCCCGTGCGTCTCGAGCGCCCTGAGCAGTCGATGGGCCGTCGAGCGCGGGAGCCCGGTCGCCAGCGCTACCGCGGTGAACGTTCGAGCGCCGGCCTCGACGGCGCCGACGACGGCCATGGCGCGGTCGAGCGTCCCGACGCCGGTGTCGATCGAGGCGAGGTTCCGGCGGCTCGATGGCATGTCCACATCATGGCATGCCGTCCCGATATATGGAACTCGGCTGGACGACCGCCGGCGCCCGTGCCACGATGACGCGCATGTCGTCGACGCTCGCAGAGAGGGTGTGGGAGCGGCACGTCGTCCGCCGCGCGGAGGGCGAGCCCGACCTCCTGTACGTCGACCTCCACCTGGTCCACGAGGTGACGAGCCCCCAGGCGTTCGACGGCCTCCGCCTCGCGGGTCGCGCCGTGCGCCGGCCCGACCTGACGCTCGCGACGATGGACCACAACGTCCCCACGATCGCCGGCCCGCAGGATCCGGTCTCGAGCCGGCAGATGGACGCCCTGCGCCGCAACTGTGAGGAGTTCGGGATCCGCCTGTTCCCGACCGGCGATCTCGGTCAGGGCATCGTCCACGTGATCGGGCCGCAGATGGGCCTCACCCAGCCCGGGCTCGTGATCGTCTGCGGCGACTCGCACACGAGCACCCACGGGGCCTTCGGCGCGCTCGCGTTCGGCATCGGGACCTCGGAGGTGGAGCACGTCCTCGCGACGCAGACGCTGCCGCAGACGCGCCCCCGGACGATGGCCATCACGGTCGAGGGCGACCTGCCGCACGGCGTCTCGGCCAAGGACGTGATCCTGGGCATCATCGCGCGGATCGGCACGCACGGCGGGGTCGGCCACGTCCTCGAGTACCGGGGCTCGGCGATCCGCTCGCTCTCGATGGAGGGGCGGATGACCGTCTGCAACATGTCGATCGAGGCGGGGGCGCGCGCCGGGCTCGTTGCCCCCGACGACACGACGTTCTCGTACCTCGAGGGACGTCCGCACGCGCCGAGCGGCGCCGCTCTGGAGCGCGCCCTCGACGAGTGGCGGACGCTCGTCACCGACGACGACGCGACCTTCGACCGGGAGGTGCGCATCGACGCCGCCGATCTGCGGCCGTACGTGTCCTGGGGGACGAACCCGGGGCAGACCGTCACGATCGACGACGTCGTGCCCGAGCCCACCGACGAGGCCTCCGAGCGCGCTCTCGCGTACATGGACCTGCGTCCCGGGACGCCGATCCGGGAGATCCGTCCCGACACGGTCTTCATCGGCTCGTGCACGAACTCGCGGCTCTCGGACCTGCGGGAGGCGGCCGGCATCGTGCGCGGTCGAACGGTCCGCGAGGGGCTCCGCGCGATGGTCGTCCCCGGATCGATGCTCGTGAAGCGCCAGGCCGAGGAGGAAGGCCTCGACCGGATCTTCGTCGAGGCCGGGTTCGAGTGGCGCGACGCCGGCTGCTCGATGTGCCTGGGGATGAACCCCGACCGGCTCGCGCCCGGCGAGCGCAGCGCCTCGACGAGCAACCGCAACTTCGAGGGGCGTCAGGGCCGCGGCGGACGCACGCACCTGGTCTCGCCCGCGGTGGCGGCCGCGACCGCGGTCGCCGGGCACTTCTGCACCCCGGAGGACCTGTGATGCAGGCCTTCCGCGTCCACACCGGGCGAGCGGTCGTGCTCGACCGCGTCGACGTCGACACCGACCAGATCGTGCCGGCCGAGCACCTGCGGCGCGTCGAGCGCACGGGCTTCGGCCCGTTCCTGTTCGCCGAGTGGCGCAAGGACCCGGACTTCGTCCTCAACCGCCCAGAGGCGCGTGGCGCCACGATCCTGCTCGCCGGTCCGAACTTCGGCAGCGGCTCGAGCCGCGAGCACGCCGTCTGGGCGCTCGAGGATCACGGCTTCCGCGCGATCGTCGCCCCGTCGTTCGCCGACATCTTCCGCACGAACTGCACGAAGGTCGGGCTGCTGCCCGTCGCCCTGCCCACGCCGACCGTGCGCGAGCTGATGGACGCGGTGCTCACCGACCCCTCGACCGAGCTGACCGTCGACCTCGAGGCCAGGCGCGTGACCGGCGCGGGCGTGACCGCACCGTTCGAGATCGACGACTTCACGCGCTGGCGCCTGCTCGAGGGACTCGACGACATCGGCATCACGCTCCGGCACGAGGACGCGGTGACGGCGTTCGAGGCTCGGCGCCCGGGCTGGCTCCCCACCACCGCGGCGCGCGCCGCCGATCGACCGATCGACCGTCCGCCGGCCGGGTGAGGCCGGCCTCCTCAAGCGCACTCTCGGCTCCGCCGATGCGATAGGCATGCCGACACCCGACCCTGCCGAAGGGGCGGCCGAGTCCGCCGTACCCGTCGACGCCCCGCCGCCGCCCGAGACCGCCGGCGCGTCGCCCTCGGCGCCCGACCGGCCGCGGCGCAGGCGGACCGACGCCTGGCTGTCGCGATGGATGGCGCAGGTCGCCGAGCTCGGCCGGCTCCGCGCCTCCCACCCGATGCTCGACGCCGAGATCGACGAGCAGGTCGGCCGTCGGATCCGGATCGGCGATCGGTGGCTCGCGGACTTCGCATCCTCGAACTACCTCGGGTTCGACCTGGACCGGGAGATCGCCGCCTCGGTCCCCGAGTACGTGGCGACGTGGGGGACGCAGCCCGGCTGGGCCCGGATGCTCGGCAGCCCGGTCCTGTACCGGCGGATCGAGGAGGCGGTGGCCGAGCTCGTCGGCACGGAGGACGCGCTCGTGCTCCCGACCACGACGCTCATCCACCTCTCGGTCATCCCGCTGCTCGCCGGCGACGGCGCGATCTTCCTGGACGGCCGCGCCCACAAGACGCTCTACGACGGCGCGATGATCGCCCGCGGTCACGGCGCGAGCATCCAGCGGTTCCGCCACAACGACCACGAGCACCTCGAGGACCTCCTGCGTGCGAGCACGGTGAGGCCCCGGCTCATCGCGATCGACGGCGTGAACTCGATGACCGGCAACGCGCCGGACGTCCGCGAGCTCGCCCGCCTCGCGCGCGAGCACGAGGCCCTGCTCTACCTCGACGACGCGCACGGGTTCGGCGTGATCGGCGAGCGGGGCACGGACGAGCTCTGCGAGTGGGGCAAGCGTGGCAACGGGGTCGTCCGCCATCAGGGCGAGACGTACGACAGCGTGGTCCTCGTCGCGGGGTTCTCCCACGCGTTCTCGTCGATGCTCTCGTTCATCGCGCTGCCGAGCGGGCTCAAGGACGCGCTCAAGGTGGCCGCGCCCCCGTACCTGTACTCGGGCCCGTCGCCGGTGGCGTCGCTCGCCACGGCGCTCGTCGGCCTCACCGTGAACGACAAGCGCGGGGACCTCAACCGCTACGAGGCCTACCGGAAGACGCAGCGCATCCTGGACCGGCTGCGCGAGCTCGGCGTGTCGACCCCGAACCGCTCCGGGTTCCCGCTCGTCCAGATCCCGCTCGCGCGCCCCGAGGACCTGGACCCCGCGGGGCGGTACCTGTTCGAGCGCGGCGTCTACGTGACGATGGCCGCGTATCCGCTGGTCCCGAAGGACGAGGTCGGCTTCCGGATCCAGGTCACGGCCGCGAACGGGGACGACGAGGTCGACCTGCTCTGCGACGTGCTCGGCGAGCTCGACGAGCGGTTCCAGCTCCAGCACGACCGGACCCGCCGACCGCTGCTCGAGGAGCACCGAGCCGGCACCTGACCTGCGAGAACCGGTCGCGTGTCATACGGAGGGGTCCGGATGCCCCATGAGGTATCCCCCGGTCGCCCCACGCCCCGTACCTAAGGTCGTCCTTCCCTACGGTCGATATCGAACGCATGAAGGGGCGAGCTTCGCTCGTGTTCGTTCTCGTCGGCGTGGGCGCGCTTATCGCGTACCTCTCGATCCCCCATGCGCGGCAGGACTGGCGCTACGACATCCTCGCGATCGCCGTGTCCCTCGCGATCGTGCTCGGGGTGCGGATCTCGACAGACGGCGGTGCGGCGATCGCGCGCACGCGGCTGCTCGCGGTCGCCGCCGCCGCGCTGGTCCCCCAGGCCGTCGGCGCCGTGCAGCAGGTCCTCGAGGAGCCCACGCACGCGGGGGCGCTCACGATCGCGACATGCACGCTCTTCGTCATCGTGGCGCTCCGGGTCTCGGGGCTGTTCCGGACGGTCGAGCGGACGGCGGCGCTCACGGAGGACCTCACTCGGCGACAGAGCGAGGCCCGGTTCGCCTCGCTCGTCCAGCACTCGTCCGACGTCGTGACGGTGATCGACGCCGACTCGACCGTGCGGTGGGTGAGCCCCTCGGTTGAGCGCGTGCTCGGCTACGAGCCGGCCGAGCTCGACCGAACGCAGCTCACGGCGATCGTCCATCCCGAGGACAAGGCGAGCGTGCTGCAGTTCCTCGTGAACGGCGGCGTCGAGGGCGACACGCATCCGGGGCTCACCGAGTTCCGTCTGCGGCACCGGGAGGGGTTCTGGGTCCACGTCGAGACGCTCCGCACCAACCTGCTGCAGGACCCGAACGTTCGAGGGATCGTGCTCAACACCCGCGACGTGTCCGAGCGCAAGGCGTTCGAGGAGCAGCTCGAGCACCAGGCCTTCCACGACACGACGACGGGTCTCGCGAACCGCGCGTTGTTCCGGGACCGCGTCGAGCACGCCCTCGAGCGGCAGATCCGGGACGACCGGCCGGTCTCGATCCTGTTCATGGACCTCGACGACTTCAAGACGATCAACGACTCGCTCGGTCACGCCGCCGGCGACCGGATGCTGGCCGAGGTCGGCGAGCGCCTGCGGCACTGCCTGCGCGCGGCCGACACGGCCGCCCGTCTGGGGGGCGACGAGTTCGCGATCCTGCTCGAGGACGGCGGCGAGGGCCTGGGCGCGGCCGACGTCGCCGCGCGGATCCTCGAGACGCTCGAGGGCCCGTTCCACCTGGGCGACACGCAGGTCTTCTGCCGCGCGAGCATCGGCATCGCGACCGCGGATCGGGACCGCGATGGGATCGCGAGCGCCGAGGAGCTGATGCGCAACGCCGACGTCGCGATGTACATGGCGAAGGAGTCCGGCAAGAACCGCTACCAGATCTTCGAGCCGGCGATGCACGACACGGCCCTGAAGCGGCTGGAGCTCAAGGCGGACCTGCAGCGGGCGCTCGACAACGGCGAGTTCGTCCTGCACTACCAGCCGGTGATCGAGCTCGAGACGGGCGAGATCAGCGGTCTCGAGGCGCTGTTGCGCTGGCAGCACCCCCGCCGGGGCCTCGTCCCGCCGATGGACTTCATCCCGCTCGCGGAGGAATCCGGGCTCATCGTCCCGATCGGCGACTGGGTGCTGCTCGAGGCGACACGGCAGGCGCGGGCGCTCCAGGAGCGCTACCCCGTCTACCCGCCGCTGCACATGGCCGTGAACCTGTCGGCGCGGCAGCTCCAGCGCCCGGAGATCGTGGCCGACGTGGCCGAGGCGCTGATGCAGTCGGGCCTCGCGCCGAGCAGCCTCGTCCTCGAGATCACCGAGAGCGTCATGATGCAGGACGTCGAGCTGTCGGTGCAGCGCCTCACCGAGCTGAAGGAGATCGGCGTGCGACTGGCGGTCGACGACTTCGGCACCGGGTACTCGTCGCTCAACTACATCCAGCAGTTCCCCGTGGACATCCTGAAGGTCGACAAGTCCTTCATCGACGCCGTGAACACGGACCCCCGGAAGTCCGCCCTTACGGCCACGATCATCAAGCTCGCCGCCGACCTGGATCTCCGCCCCGTGGCCGAGGGCATCGAGCGTGCCGACCAGCTGGAGCAGCTGCTAGCGCTCCACTGCGACCTGGGGCAGGGCTTCTACTTCGCGAGGCCCCTCACGATGGACGGGATCGACGACCTGCTGGCGACCCGTCGGACCTTGGCGAACCGCGATGTGGAGCTCTCCTCCTAGGCCGGGGGCTCCCACGGGGAGTCGAGAGGAGCGCGTATGCTTCATGCGTGCGGGTCGCGAGGCCCGTGCTGGAGCGTACTTCCCCTGTTCGTGGGAGGATGGCCCGCAGGCGGAAGACTCCGCCCTCGTGGCCCTGACTGAGGAGACGGAGTGACGATGGTGACGCCTGCGGGACGGATCAGCGTCCTCATCGCGGGCAACGTCTACGTCAAGCGCGCGCTCGTGCGCCGTTTCCTCGAGGACGACGGGTACGAGGTCGTCGGCGACGTGATGGACCCGGAGGTCGTGCTCCCCGCGATCCTCGCGGGCCGCCCGGACGCCGTCCTGCTCGACGAGGACCTCACCCGGCGGGGTCTCAGCATCGACCGGATCCGCGCCGCGTCCCCGGACATCCGCGTGGTGGCGTTCACGGCCGTCACGCTGGGCGAGGGAACGCCTCCCGTGGGCGCCGACGGGTACCTGACGAAGGGCGTCGGGCTGTCCGCCGTCACCTCGCTCCTGCGCCGGCTGTTCGCGGAGCCGTTCCGACCGGTCCTCGTGGGCGCGGCCGCGGCCGGTGCGGCCGCCGGGGCCGCGATCGCGACCGCGACCGCCGCCGAGGCTCCGCCCGCGGAGGCTGCGCCCGGGCGCGACTGGTACCGGCTCGTGGCCATCGCGGCCGGCTTCCTGCTCGTGATCTGGGGCTCGGTCACGGCCATCGACGCCAACCTGCCGGCGGGTGACTCGGGCGTGCTCGCGGAGGGCCCGACGACCGAGTCGCCGGCGGCTCTGCTCCAGGAGGCCGAGACGTCGCTGGGTGAGCTGGTGGCGCGGCTCGAGAGCGGCAACTACGACGCCGCCATCCCGGTGGCCGAGCAGCTCCGGGCTCTGGTGGATCGCGCGCGCGCCGCAGGCGCGGACGTCTCCGACCTCTCCGACCTCGTCGCGCAGCTGAACGCGCTCCTGCTGCCGCTCGCCCCGACGCTGCCGCCCTCGGTGAACCTCGACCTGGCCCGCGCGCTGAGAGACCTGTACCCGGTGGTCCAGGAGCCTTCGGGGCCCGATGACACGCCGCCGGTCATCGTCGTGACCGACGTGACGGACGAAGGTGGCGGCGACGGCAGCGGCAGCGGCAGCGGGGATGAGGGCGGGAACGGGGATGAGGGCGGGAACGGCAACGGCAACGGCAACGGGAACGGGAACGGGAACGAGCCGGATCCCGACGAGCCGGATCCCGACGAGCCGGATCCCGACGAGCCGGACAAGCCCGATCACCCCGAGCACCCGGATCACCCGGATCACCCGGAT
>DAIUEM010000014.1:0-18137 GCA_036845105.1 Actinomycetota bacterium
CTCGGACCCTGCACACGCCGAGGCTACGAGGACGAGCGCGAGCAGCGGCGTGAGGAGCCGCGCCGTGCCCGACACCCGAGCCCCCGAGCCCACGCCGTCACCGTACCCTGTCGGGGTCCCGCGCCGGCAGGCAGGGCGCGCCTCGCTCACTCGGCGGGCGCCCCCACCGGTTCGGCCTCGAAGGCCTTCGCTCGACGGAGATCCACGGCGACCGTGGTCCCCTCAGTCAGGTCGATGAGCTCGTCGCTCGGGATCTCGGCCACGATCGTCTGGCCGTCGTCCAGCCGAAGCATCACGCGGGAGAGCCATCCGAGCGTCGAGACCCGGTCGACCCGGGCTTCGACCGCGGCCGCTGCTTCCGGATCCGGCTCGGCGAGCCGGACGTCGTGGGGCCGCACGAACGCGCGTGCGGCGGCACCCTCCTCCAGGTGGTCGGCCCCCGGCAGCCGGTGCGCGCCTACGAGGACGTGTCCCGCAGCGACACGACCCTGCAGCACGTTCGGGCTGCCGATGAACCCCGCGACGAACGCCGTCTGCGGCTCGTTGTAGATCTGCGTCGGCGAGCCCATCTGCTCGATGCGGCCCTCGTGCATCACGACGACCTCGTGCGCGAGCTCGAGCGCCTCGTCCTGGTCGTGCGTCACGAACAGGCTCGTCACGCCCAGCTCACGGTGGAGACCGTCGAGCCAGTGCCGCAGGTCCTGCCGCACCCGCGCGTCGAGCGCGCCGAACGGCTCGTCCAACAGCAGCACCTGCGGCCGCGGCGCGAGCGCCCGCGCGAGCGCCACCCGCTGTCGTTGGCCACCCGAGAGCTGGTCCGGGAACCGGTCCGCGAACGGCGACAGCTGCACCAGGTCGAGCAGCTCGTCCACGCGCCTGGCCTGATCGGCCTTGCTCTGCTTGCGCACCGCCAGCCCGAACGCGACGTTCTGCGCCACGGTCATGTGCCGGAAGAGCGCGTAGTGCTGGAACACGAACCCGACGCGCCGCTCCTGGACGCTCTTGAACGTGGTCTCGTCGTCCTCGATCCAGATCCGGCCGTTCGTGGGGGTCTCGAGGCCGGCGATCATGCGGAGGACCGTGCTCTTGCCCGAGCCGCTCGGCCCAAGGAGCGCGGTGATCTTGCCCTCGGCCGCGTCGAAGCTGATGTCGTCCACGGCGACGAAGCTGCCGAACCTCTTCGTCAGGTTCTGGACCCTGATGGCCGCGTTCGTCGTCATCCCATGACCTCCTTGATCTTGCGTCGCTTGCTGATCTCGATCACCAGGAGCATCACGATGGAGATCGCCGCCAGCGTGAGCGCGACGATGTACCCCTCCGCGTCCATGCGCTCCTCGAACGCGGTGAGGACGTAGATCGTCGCCGTCTCGGTCTGGCCCTTGAGCATGCCGCTCACGATCAGGACGGCGCCGATCTCGCCGATGGAGCGCGCGGTCGTCAGCGCGATGCCGTAGAAGAGCCCCCACCGGATGTTCGGCAGGATGACCCGGAACAGCGTCTGCAACGTCGAGGCGCCGAGGGTCCGCGCCGCGTCCTCCTCTTCGGTGCCGAGCTCGTCGAGCACCGGCGCGACGGAGCGGATCACGAACGGGATGCAGATGAAGATCGTCACGAGGATCATCGACGGCAGGGCGAAGATGACCTGGATCCCCCGGGCCGTGAACCAGGGCTCGAACCAGCCGCCCCGTCCGAACAGCAGGACGCAGGCGAGGCCGACCGTCACGGGGGACATCGCGAGCGGCAGCTCCACGAGCGCGTTCAGGATCCGCCGGCCCACGAACCGGTGCCGCACCAGCACCCAGGCCGTGACGGCGCCGAACGTCGTCGTGACGAGCAACGTGACGATCGTGATCTCGAAGGTGAGGAAGAATGCGTGGCGCACGTCGGGAGACGTGAGCGTCTCTCCGATCTTCGGAAGCCCCTCTCTAAAGGCGCTCAGGAAGATGCCCACCAGCGGACCGAGGAGCACGACGGTTAGGTACAGGAGGCAGACGGCCACGATCGCGCTCCGGACGAGGGCGCGCCGACGACCGCGTCGACGCATCTCCTCACCTCCCGGGGTGACGTCGAACAGCCGTGGCGGTCCGAGGACGACGCTCATGACTTCGCCTCCTTCCGTTCGGTCCGCACGAGCCGGCTCGTGACGAGGACGAGCCCGAACGAGATCGCGAAGAGCAGGGTGGCGACGGCCGCCGCCTGGTCCGGCTTGAACTGGTTCGTGAGCTGGAAGATGAAGTACGGGGCCGTCTTGGTGCGGCCCTCGATGTTGCCGGAGACGAAGACGATCGAGCCGAACTCCCCCAGACCTCGCGCGAAGGCCAGGAGCGCCCCGGCGGCGATCGCGGGGCGGATCGCCGGCATGACGACGGCACGGAAGGTCTTCCACGCTGAGGCGCCGAGCACCTGCGCGGCCTCCTCCTCGGCCGTGTCGAGCTCGAGGAGGACCGGCTGCACCGTCCGGACGACGAACGGCAGCGTCACGACGCACAGCGCGAGCAGGATCGCGATCTGGCTGAACATCAGCGGGATCCCCACGGTGCCGAACGCCTTGCCGATGGGGGTGTTCGGTCCGTAGATGGCGACGAGCATGACGCCCGTGACGAGCGTCGGGATCGCGAACGGCAGGTCCACGACGGCCGACAGCAGCCCCCGACCACGGAACCGATACCGGACCAGGATGTACGCGAGCATCGTGCCGAAGATCGCGTTGATGATCGCCGCCAGGGCGGACGCCACGAGGGTGAGCGAGATCGCCTCCCACGCGCCCGGGCTCGCCATCGCCTCTTGGAACGTGTCGAGGCCGGCGGCGAACCCCTTGGTGACGATCGCCGCGACCGGCACGACGATCATCGTGACGAGGTAGGTGATCGCGGCGCCACGCAGCGTCCAGTGACGCAAACGCGTGACCGTGGGTGCTGGGAGCACCCGTCTGTGCTGAACCGTCTGCGCTGCGCTCGCCATCACGTCACCTACTGCGCGTCCGCGAACGCCTCGGTGAAGACCCCGGCGTCGCTGAACAGCGTCTCGTCGAGCGCGTCCCATCCGCCGAAGTCCTCGACGGCCCACAGGTCCTCGATGGGCGGGAAGCCCATCTCCTCGTCACCCGCCGCCGCAGCGGCGATGTCCGTCGGCCGCAGGAACCCGACCGTCCGGTAGTACTCCTTGGCCTCGTCCGAGTGCAGGTACTCGACGAAGGCCTCGGCGACCTCGCGGACGCAGTGCTTGTCCACGTTCACGTCGACGATCGCGGCGGGGTTGGCGATCAGCACGCTCGACGGCGGGTAGACCGCCTCGTCCGGGAGCCCCGCCTCACGAGCGGTGAACACCTCGTTCTCGTACGTGATCGCGACGTCGCCGTTGCCCGCCTCGAAGTTCTTGATCGAGTCCCGGGCGCTCTTGTCGAGCGCGACGACGTTCTTGAAGATGCCGGTCAGCAGCGTCTGCGCGCCCGCCTCGTCGCCCTCGGCGACGCCGGCGTAGCCGTGCATCGCGGCGCCGTAGATCGACACGATGTTCCAGCGGGCTCCGCCGCTCGACGCCGGGTCGGGCGTGAGCACCCCGACGCCGGAGGCGGCGAGATCGTCGAAGTCCTCGAAGCCCTTCGGGTTCCCTTCGCGGACGTCGAGGACCACGACCGAGGTCGACACCATCCCTTCGTCCGGCGCGGTCGTCCAGTCGTGGGTGATGAGGCCGGCGTCCACGATGAAGTCGACGTCCGGCGCGAGCGAGAGAGCGACGACGTCCGCCTCGAACCCGTTGACGATGTTCTGGGCCTGGGACGTGCTGGCGCCGTACGACTCCTGGAAGATGACCGACTGCCCGTCGTGCTCGTCCTTCCACTTGCTCTGGAAGGCCGAGATGATCTTCCCGTAGACCTCCCGCGGCGTGCTGTACGCGGCGAAAGTGAGGACGGGCTGGTCGGAGGGCGTGCAGTTCCCACCGCCAGAGGCGTTCGATCCGTCGCCCGCGTCGCTCCCGCAGGCGGGCGCGAGGATCGCAAGGACGGCGGCGATGGCGAACAGGCGTACGCCGGAGCGTGGTGCTCGCATGTGGGACTCCTTTCGATGACCGGCGAGTGTGGTCCGCCGACTCGGTCTCCGGTCGTCCGGTCAACCGAAAGGCGCTTCAGAAGGTCGCTGAGGATCGGGGTTCCGGTGGTCCGGTCGCCCCGTGCGGCCCTAGTCGTAGCAGCGCCCGCGTTTCCCGTCAAGCGTCATCGGAGGGTTCCGCCTCAGACCAAGCGGATCTTCTCCGCCATCTCGATCTGGACGACCTTGCCATCCTGCACGACGAGGAGCACGGTCCCGTACT
Source organism: Actinomycetota bacterium (assembly GCA_036845105.1). GTDB lineage: Bacteria > Actinomycetota > UBA4738 > UBA4738 > HRBIN12 > HRBIN12. The sequence continues at coordinate 4,312 of DAIUEM010000014.1, forward strand.
TCAGACGACGCAGGAGCTCGACCACCTGGAGGAGGACGGCCTGCTCCTCCTCCGTGATGGGGGCGAACTCCTCCGGGCGCTGTTCCGGGGCCATCCACGTGGGACGTTACCGCATCGAGGAGTCGGACCCACGACCCAGCTACCAGGCGTAGGCCTCGGGGGCGGCGCCACCCGGGCCGGGGAAGATCTCGTCAAGCCCGGCCATCGTGGCCTCGTCGAGCGTGAGCTCCAGCGCCCGGAGCGAGCCGTCGAGCTGCTCCGTCGTCCGCGGGCCGATGATCGGCGCCGCCACCACGGGGTTCGCGAGCAGCCACGCGAGCGCCACGTCGGCGGGCGCCTCACCGAGCTCCGCGCAGAACGCCTCATAGGCCTCGATCCGGTCACGGTACTTCGGCAGGTCCTCCTGGACCCACTCCCCCGAGCGCCGACCGCCCTCGATCTTGCCGAGGACGCCCCCGAGGAGCCCACCGGCGAGCGGGCTCCAGGGGATCACGCCCATGCCGTACGCCTCGCACGCCGGCAGCACCTCGAGCTCGCTCATCCGGTCGTTGAGGTTGTACAGGCACTGCTCGGAGACCAGACCAAGGAAGCGGCGCTCGCGCGCCGTCTCGTTCGCGCGCGCGATGTGCCAGCCGGCGAAGTTGCTCGAGCCCACGTAGAGGACCTTGCCCTGCTGCACGAGCGTCTCGAACGCCTGCCAGAGCTCGGCCCAGTCGGCCTCACGGTAGACGTGGTGCATCTGATACAGGTCGATGTGATCGGTCTGCAGCCGCCGCAGGCTCCCCTCGCACGCCGTGCGGATCGCGAGCGCCGACAGGCGCGACTCGTTCGGCCACGGTCCCATCTCGCCGTAGACCTTCGTGGCGAGGACCACCTTCTCCCGCCGGCCGCCGCCCTTCGCGAACCAGTTCCCGATGATGGTCTCGGTCGCGCCGACGCCCTTGCTGCGCCCGTAGACGTTCGCGGTGTCGAAGAAGTTGATGCCGTGCTCGAGCGCGCGGTCCATGATCGCGTGGCTGTCCGGCTCGGTCGTCTCGGGACCGAAGTTCATCGTCCCGAGGCAGAGCCGACCGACCTTCAGCCCGAGGCGGCCGAGATGCGTGAACTCCATCGCTGGCTCCTCCCTGCGTGCCGACCCACCGTGGAGCGTTTCACACCAGGACGTCGGCCGCCCGCGCGAGCGTGCCGTCGCGCTCGGGATCGCGCGCTCCGTGGATGAACATGAACGCGATCGTGAGCCCGGCGCCCAGCACGCCGGCGCCGATCAGCGTCTCGTCGACGCCGAACGCCGAGGCTGCGGGCCCGACGAGCGCGAACGACAGCGGCACCCCGGCGGACGAGATCAGCCAATCCAGGCTCGAGACGCGTCCGAGCATCTCGGCGGGCACGAGCCGCTGGACGAGCGTGACCCAGATGACCATGAGGAGCGTCATGCTGCCCTCGGCGACGAGGGCGACCAACATCGCGTGCCACAGCTCGGTCACGAGACCGAACCCGGCGACGAGCAGCATCCCGAGGGCCCAGGAGACGTAGAGCACCGTGAGCGCCTTGCGGGGCAGGCGTCCGCGCTGACCCATCGTCAGCGCCATCACGACGGCACCGACCCCGCCGGCCCCGTACACGATCCCGAGCGACGCGGCCGAGCCGCCGAGGTCGTTCTTCACGACGTACGGGAGCAGCACGTCCCACGGACCCCACGTGAACAACAGGCTCACGGTCGCGGCGACCATCGCGACCCACAGCCACGTCCGCCGCCGGACGAACCGGAAGCCCTCGACGAGGTCGGCCGTCATCGACGTCTGCACGCCGTGCTCCCGACGCACGCGCCGGATCCGGATCGCGAGGATCATCGCCGCCGAGAACACGAACGACCCGGCGTCGACCAGGAACGCCCAGCCGAGACCGACCCACTGGATCAGGAAGCCGCCGACGACCGGGCCCACGAGCGCGAGCGTGAACGGGCGGACGAACTGCGACAGCGAGTTCGCCTGCACCCGCAGGACGTCGGGGACGATCGTCGGCACGATCGAGGAGAACGCCGGCCCGAACACCGCCTGCCCCGCCCCGTACACGACCGCGATGCCGACGAGCCGCGGCAGCGTGAGCGCGTCGGCGAGGGCGAGGAATCCGACCGCGCCGATCGCGAAGAAGCGGATGACGTCGCCCGCGATCATCAGGTGCCTCCGGTCGAGACGATCGGACAGCACGCCGCTGAACAGCAGGAGCACGATCTGCGGGATGCTCCACGCCACGCCGACCGCCGCGAGCGCCGACGGCTCGTTCCAGATCTCGTACGCCTGCCACGCGACGGCGACGGTGTAGATCCCGTCGCCGATCATCGAGACGGTCATACCGGTCCACAGCAGCCGGAAGTCGCGGATCCGGAGCGGACGGAGGATCCCGACCCGGTCCACGAGCACGGGCACGCGCTTCACGCGCCCGAGCATACGAGCGCGCGTGGGCCGGCTCGGGGCTCTCGAGCAGCGTAGGCGCTCGGGCCTATCGGTCAGCGCTCACAGGTGCGGAGGACGTCCGTCCCTGGTCCGCCATCGCACACATCGGAGCCCCGGCCACCGATCAGGGTGTCCTTGCCGGACATCCCGCGCAGGACGTCGTCGCCGTCGGATCCTTGGAGGAGCTCGGGCGGATCAACGCCGAGCGCGTCGCCGGAGTGCACGTCACGCAGCTCCTATCGCTCCCCTCGGGCGACCCGGCCGAGCTCGCGGACCTCACCGCGGAAGAGCAGGGCCAGCTGGCGACGCCGTCGGGACGTCCGCGGGTTCTTCGCGACCCTCCGCTGATCCCACGGAGCCACGAGGGTGGATGATCGTGGGAGGATCTGGCGTCATGACCGACGTCGTGGCGCCAGATCCGGCATCGGCGAGCCCGGACGTCGTCGCCCGGGCCGCCGAGCTGCGCGCGCTGATCGCGCACCACAACCACCGGTATCACGCGCTCGACGCCCCCGAGATCACGGACGCGGAGTTCGACCGCCTCTACGACGAGCTCCGCGCGCTCGAGGAGGGGTATCCGGAGCTCGTCACGCCCGACTCGCCGACGCGTCGGGTGGGCGCGCCTCCCTCCGGGCGCTTCGCGAAGGTCGACCACCTCGCGCCGATGGGTTCGCTCGAGAAGGTCACGACCGAGGAAGGGCTCCGCAAGTGGGCCGACGACGTCCACAAGCGCCTCGGCTCGGACGAGCCCGTCGCGTACGTCCTCGAGCCGAAGATCGACGGCCTGGCGGTCAGCCTCGTGTACGGGGAGGGCGTCTATGCACGCGGCGTCACGCGCGGGGACGGCGTCCGCGGAGAGGACCTGACGAACAACCTGCGCACGATCTCGGCGATCCCGCTCTCGCTGCGCCTTGCGGACGGCGAGTCGCCGCCGCCGGTGCTCGAGGTCCGCGGCGAGATCTACATGCCGCTCACGGGGTTCCGCGCCCTGAACGAGCGGTTGGCGAGGGACGGGAAGAAGCCCGTCCCCAACCCGCGCAACGGCGCCGCCGGCTCCGTGCGCCAGAAGAACCCCGAGGTCACCCGGAGCATGCCGCTGTCGATCTGGGTCTACGGCTCGGGCTACCGCGAGTCGCTGGACTTCACCTCGCACCTGGAGACGCTCGTGTGGCTCCGGGAGCACGGCCTCCGCACGAACCCCTTCGCGGAACGGCTCGACTCGATCGACGAGGTGGCCGAGCGCTGCCGGACGTGGGAGCGGCGGCGGGCCGAGCTCGACTACGAGATCGATGGGATCGTGGTCAAGGTCGACTCGCTCGAGCAGCAGCGCCGCCTGGGCGCGCTCCACGACCGGCCGCGCTGGGCGCGCGCGTACAAGTGGGCTCCGATGACCGCGCGGACGAAGCTCCTCAAGATCGCGATCCGGGTGGGCCGCACCGGCGCTCTCAACCCGTGGGCGATGCTCGAGGCGGTCGAGGTGGGCGGCGTGACGGTCTCGCGAGCCACGCTCCACAACGAGGAGGACATCAACCGCAAGCGGATCCGCGAGGGCGACGTCGTGATCGTCCAACGCGCGGGCGACGTCATCCCGCAGATCGTCGGACCGGCCGGACCGCATGCGCCCGGGACCAAGGAGTTCCGGATGCCCAAGCGCTGTCCGCTCTGCGGGGCGAAGATCGTGAAGCCGACGGGCGAGGTGGTGCACCGCTGCCCGAACCGCGCGTGCCCCTCGCGCGGGCTCGAGACGCTCATCAACTGGGTCTCGGGAGCGATGGACATCGACGGCGTCGGCGAGCGGTTCGTCCGCCGGCTCTGGGACGAGGGCCTCCTGCGCTCGATGCCCGACCTGTACCGCCTCACGACCGAGCAGCTGATGCGGCTGCGCGGCTACGGCGAGATCTCGGCGCGCGCGGCGGTCGATGCGATCGAGGCCTCGAAGGGGCAGCCCTTCTCGCGGGTCCTGTTCGGGCTCAACATCCCCGACGTCGGATGGGTGACCGCGCGGAACCTCGCCCGGCACTTCGGAACGGTCGATCGCTTGCTCGAGGCGACGCAGGAGGACGTCCTGGAGGTCGAGGGGATCGGCCCGGACCGGGCCGAGTCGATCGCGGGCTGGTTCGCCGACGAGCAGAACCGTGCGCTCGTCGCCGAGCTGCGCGCGCTCGGCCTCCGGTTCGCGGTGGGCGAGGAGGAGCGGCCGATCCAGGGGCCCCTCGCCGGTCGGACGTACGTGATCACCGGGACGCTCGAGCACTGGACGCGCGAAGAGGCGCATGCGGCGCTCCGGTCTCTCGGCGCGAACGTGGCCGGGTCGGTGTCCCGGAAGACGACCGGTCTGATCGTCGGCGAGGAACCAGGCGCCTCGAAGCTGACGACGGCGAAGCGCGCCGGCGTCCCTCTCCTCGCGGAGGCCGACCTCGCGAGACTGGTCGCCGACGCGCCCCCGCCGCCTGAGCGACCCGCCGCTCCCCCGCTGCGCCGCAGGCGCTGAGCGATCGGCACCGGGTCCGAGCGTCGGTCGTTTCGCGCCTGTGCAGCGCCGAGGCCGAGCCTCGATGGGACCTTCGGCCCTGATGCTGCCATGCGGGGTTCGCGACCCTTGGGATGGCGGAGGGAGGCGGCATGAGCAGCACGGTGAGGTGGGTCCTCGTGTCCGGGTTGGGCCTGTTGACCGCTGCGGTCGTCTACGCGATCACGACCGACGTGATCTGGTCGATCGTCGGCCTGCTGGTCGCGTTCTCGATCGGGAGGGCCGTGGCACGGCCGGATCGGCCGGCCGACGAACGGACACGCGAGGCGAGGAGGGATCGGACGACGTAGGCGGCGACGTCGTCGCGAACAGCTGTATCCGACCCTGACGGAGACCGAGATGCTCGAGATCCAGGATCTGGCGAAGCGCTACGGCGAGGTGATGGCGCTCGACGGAGCGACCTTCGGGGTGTCGCCGGGCCGGATCGTCGGGTTCCTCGGACCGAACGGTGCGGGCAAGACCACCACGATGCGGGCGGTCTTCGGCCTCGTGCGTCCTGACCGCGGCGAGGTGCGCTGGAAGGGCAGGACGATCGGCCGCGAGGAGCGTGCCCGGTTCGGCTACATGCCGGAGGAACGGGGGCTCTACCCGAAGATGAAGGTCGGCGAGCAGCTCGTGTACCTCGCCGAGCTCTCGGGGATGAACGCCGGAGCGGCGAAGGTGGCGGCCGCCGGATGGCTCGAGCGCCTGGGGCTCGGGGACCGGGCGGACGCGCGACTGGAGGAGCTGTCCCACGGGAACCAGCAGCGCGTCCAGCTGGCCGCGGCCCTCGTCCACGGCCCCGAGCTCGCCGTGCTCGACGAGCCGTTCAGCGGTCTGGATCCGCTCGGCGTCGAGGCGATGGCCGAGATCCTCGCGCAGATCGCGGCGGACGGCGTGGGCGTGCTGTTCTCGAGCCACCAGCTGGATCTGGTCGAGGACGTCTGTCAGGACGTCGTGATCGTGGACCGCGGGAGGATCGTGCTCGCCGGCGTGGTCGAGGGGCTGAAGGCGGCCTCGCCGCACCGGTCGCTCTCGATCACGGTGGACGGCGAGCCGTGGGTGCCGCTGCTGCCGAGCGGCACCGTGACCAGCAGGCAGGACGGCCGAGTGCGGGTCCTCGTCGACGCCTCGGTCGACCTGAACGAGATCCTGGCGAGCGCCCGGCGGGTCGGCGAGATCACCGCGTTCAGCTTCGAGCCGCCCTCGCTCACCGACCTGTTCCTCGATGCGGTCTCCGAGGGGAGGGGCGCATGAGCGGCGGCTGGCGACGTCTGTGGCTGGTGGCCCGGCGCGAGTGGAACCAGCGCGCACGCACGCTCGCGTTCCAGATCTCCACCCTCGTCTCGATCCTCATCGTGGTCGCGCTCGTCCTCCTGCCGGACACGTACGGGGGCGGCGCGACGCGAGAGCGGACCGTCGGCCTGGTCGGGGAGCGCTCACCGGACCTGCCTGCGCTCGTGCGCGCCTCCGCCGACCAGCTCGGTCTGACCGTGGACACGCGCACGTTCGCCGACGAGGACACCGCTCGTGCCGCGCTGCGCTCGGACGAGGTGGCGGTGCTGCTCCTTGATCAGCACGAGCTGGTCTGGAAGGCCGAGGCCGACGAACGGCTCCAGGCCGTCGTCGTCTCGGCGGTGCAGGTCGTCGAGCGGGAGCGAGCGATCGGCGAGCTCGGCCTCACCGCCGAGGAGGCGGAGCGACTGCTCGCACCGCCGGACCTGCCGTCGACGAGCCTCGAGCCCATCACCGAGGAACGCACGGAGCGGGAGGAGCTGGCCTTCATCGGCCTGCTGGCGCTGTTCATGGCCATCGCCTTCTACGGCGGCTTCCTCCTGGTCGGAGTGGTCGAGGAGAAGTCGAGCCGCGTGGTCGAGGTGCTTCTATCGCGCCTGCGGCCGACAGAGCTGCTCGCCGGCAAGATCCTCGGGATCGGTCTGGTCGGCCTCGCGCAGCTCGCGCTCGTTGCGGTGGCTGCGCTCGTCGCGCTGCGGTTCTCGGAGAACACCACCGCGGCGACGACGCCGGGCACGGTGGGGTGGATCGTGGTCTGGTTCGTCCTCGGCTACGGCTTCTACTCGGTCCTGTACGCGACGGCCGGCTCGCTCGTCTCACGCCAGGAGGAGGCGCAGAGCATCCAGTTCCCGATCTCGGCCGTGCTGATCGTGGCGTACCTCTTCTCGATGCAGGCGACCCAATCGCCCGACGGCACGGCGGCGGTCGTGGGATCGCTCCTCCCTCCGACGGCGCCGATGGTGATGATCGTCCGCATCGCGCACGGCGGCGTCCCGTGGTGGCAGCTGCTCCTGTCGATCGCGCTCGTCGTCGGCTCGATCTACGGGATGGTGCTCCTCGCGGGACGGATCTACGCCGGCGCGGTGCTGCGGATCGGCCCCCGGCTACGGCTGCGGGACGCCTGGCGCGGCGGCGAGGTCTGAGCGGGTTCCACCGGCCGTGCGAACCGCCGAGCCGTGGACGTCGGACCGCAGCGTCAGAGGTCGAGCTCGACCCACGAGGGGTCGTGGTCGCTGCCGTCGCCGGTGAGGCGGGTCCGGCGCTCGACGAACGCACCTGTCTGCTTCGCAGCGAGCGCGGGGCTCAGCCAGACCTGGTCGAACAGCTCGTAGTCCGCCGGCTGACCGCTCGGCTTGAACCGATGGGTCCAGGCCGTGCCGGAGGGCGGCGGGTCGTCGGATGGAGCCGGTCTCGTCTCGGTCGGGTTCGTCAGCCCGTCCACAAGGCTCAACCGCGCTGAACCGGCCAACGGCGCGAGGAACGGTGAGCCGGGCGGGTCGTTCATGTCGCCCAGCACGATGTACGAGCTGTCCGGGCGCATCTGCGCGTCGACGGTGCTCGCAACGACCTCGGCCTGGCGCGATCGCCTCCCGTTCGCGTCGTCCGCGGTCTCACCGGGAGACAGGAGCGGCTCTTCAGGTGCGTGTTGAAGACCGTGAACAGACGCCGCGTCCGGTTCGCGTCGAGGATCTCGACCTGGAGCAGGTCGCGGCCGAAGACGAGCGTTCCAGGTTCGGATGCGTGCACCGCCCGCTGCCAACTGGTGACGGCCCCGATCGGGAGCTTCGACAGCACCGCCACGTCGATCAGCCGAGGGTCGTTCCCTTCGACCAGGACGACGTGCGGGTACAGCCCACCGAGGTTGTCGATCACGAACCGCTTCAGCGTCCCGATGTCCTCGACCTCCTGGACCGCCAGGACGTCGAGGTCCATCGACGCGATCCTCGTGGCGACCCGAACGGTGTCCTCGGGGTCCTTGCCCCTTGACCAGCCGACCCATGAACGTCCGGACGCGGTAGCTGGTCGGGTCCGTGAACTCGTACCGAGCCTCGATCGTGTTGTCGCCGGCCGCGATCGCCTCGATCTCGCCCTGGAAGTTGTAGCGGGAGAAGAGGTTGTTGAGGTTGAACGTCCCGACCTTGACGAGCATCTCGCTTCTCCCCACCGTACGGAGATGCCGTGAGCCGATCGCCGCGGATCACGATGATACGCGCGTCGACGCAGCCGCGGGAGGATCCATCCGGACGACGACTACGGCGTACGGGTACCGGAGCGCCCGACTGCCTCGCAGCTGTGGGTCGGGTAGTCGGCGGCGAGCTCGGCCACATCGTCCATCGCCTCGGCGATGCTCGGCTCGGTGAAGTACGTCGTGGTCGAGAAGTACTTCCACATCTCGAACGAACAGGCGCGGGTGTTCTCGAGCAATGCCGCGGTGTAGTTCCGCAGCTCGTCGGCCGACATCGCCCACGAGCCGGACAGCTCCGGGCTCGGGAACCCGCTTGAGCCATCCCCGCCGCTCAGCACGTTGAGGCCTAGAGCGAGCGCGAGCCCCTGCCGATCGGCTGAGGCCTGCTCCGCGGCGGCGAACTCGGCCGGGTCGCCCTTGCGGGCGAGGTAGCGGGACGACGCGGCGTCCAGGTACCGCCAGGTCCAGCCCGGCCAGGGCGTGCCGTCCGCGGTCGCCTGCTCCTCGAGTTCGGTCGCGTCCGCACGGACGAGCGTCGGCATGGTCGGCCACATCGACCTGCTGTACGCGGCCATCTCGTCGAGCACGTCGTTCGGGATGACGGCGCCGCCGAACTGCTCGGGCGCCTTCGCCTCGCTCACGATCTGGTGGGCGACCACCGTTCCGTCGGCCACGAACCGGTCGAACGGCACGTCGCGGTACCGATCGACCTGCGCCTTCCACATCTCGAGGTTGAACGTGCCGTCGGGGTTCTGATAGTGCTCCTGCCTCCCCGCCAGCCTGACGATGACGCGCACGCCCGCATCTCGGGCCTCGGTCAGCTTCTCGAACGTCCTCGCCGGGGCGAAGTACACCTTCGTGCCCGAGTACGGGTTGCCGTAGAGGTTCGGGGGGATGTCGTTCGGTCCCCACGGGACCCCCGCCGAGGACGCGTCAGAGCACGCGGCGACCAGCAGGGCAGCCACGAGGAGCACCTTGATCCTCACGAGACGGCGCCCATCGTCACGGAACGCGGGGGCAGCTACGTCGCCCAGCGCTTGCCGGATGGCCACCAGCGACGGCGACGGCGGCGCCGGCGGCCGGTCGCCTTCCTGGCGTCGCGCTCGTCGGCCGCGGCCTCCCTGAGCTCCTGCTGACGTGCGCTGGAATACCGCAGCCGAGTCGTGTATCCCGCCGGAACCGGGCCTTCCTCGTCGAAGCGTCCCACCAGCCGAGGATACGCCGTTCCGTCGGATCTCCCGTCCGACATGGATCTGCATCGCGGACGACACACACGACCCCCGGGTCGCTCCGGTCGAGGCCTGAGCACCCTCGAGGACGTCTTCGCGGACCGTGTCACGTCAGGCGTCGAGGGAGCAGAGGGAACGCTCAGCGCGCCGGGAGGGAGTCGAACCCCCAACCCTCTGATCCGTAGGTAGATGGCGGTGAACGGTGTTCGGACCTGCGGTTCTGCAGGTGGAGATCGAGCGGTATGCGCGTAGCTATCAGCTGTGGCGATCTCGCGCTCGGAGAGACCGAGTCCGACGGGCGGGCCGGCGGGAGCCACCCTTGGATTTGGCCGAAACCGAGCAGGCCATTCGTCGCGCCGAATCGCTTCTGTGCACGCGGAGGGGTGGGATCGGGTCACACACCCCAAACGGATGGGAGCCCTCGATTGTTCATGGGCCGTGCTGGTGCTCCAAACTCGGATCGTGGACGACGGGACCGAGACCGCACCGGTCGCGTTCAGCGAGTTCTTTGCCGAGCGCTACGGGCGGCTCGTTCGGGCGTGCCTGCTGCTCACCGGGAGCACCGCCGAGGGTGAGGACCTCGCGCAGGAGGCGATGGCGCGGGTCTTCGAGCGTTGGGATCGCGTCTCAGGGATGGACGACCCAGAGGGCTATCTCTACCGGACGGCGCTGAACCTGCACCGGAACGCCATCAAGCGCCTCGCGATGGCCGCTCGTCGTCGGGAGGCACCTCAGGCGACCGACGAGGCAGGGATGACCGAGCGGCGGATCGAGCTGCTCCGCGCGATCCGGCCGCTGCCGCGAACCCAGCGCGAGGTTCTCATGCTCGTCGGCTGGCTCGGCTACACGGCCGAAGAGGCTGGCTCGCTGCTCGGCATCGACGCCGCGTCGGTGCGTGGACGGCTCCATCGTGCTCGCGCGAGCTTGCGGAAGACGTACGGAGGCTTCGATGACTGACCTCAAGGAACTGCTGGACGAGGCCGTTGGAACGTACCGGCTCGCGTCGGACGAGGAGACGGTCCAGCACCGCGTCCGGCAACGGCAACGGACACGACGCGGCACCGCGATCGTCGTGGCGATCGCGATCCTCCTGGTACCCGGATGGCTCACGTGGTCGGCCCTGCGACCCTCACATGAGGAGCGCCCGACAACGGAGACGCCTTCGAGCACATACGTGTTGAGCGGGTTCAAGGTCGTGCCGCACGTGGACCCGAGGACGGAGGAGGTCTCGACCACCGAAGTCGATGTGATGATGGACGTCCGCTGGTCAACCGATGAGTTCCCCGGCGTCCACAACTGCACCCTGGTCGTGCGGGACCCGGCCGGGAACGAGATCGGTTCCCTCCCTTTCGAGTTGGAGAACCTACAACCCGCGACGCGGATGACGGAGGCGACGAAGATGACAGGGGTCGGCCCTGTCGCGGTGGATGGGCCGATCGAGGGAGCGTCGGCCGATGGCTCGTGCTCGACCGAGCGGTTGGACACGCCGGTCGCCTACAAGATCTCGGATGTCCGTATCGGTCCTGGCCTTCCGATCACCTACGTCGTCGGATGGCCCAACTCCCTCGCCGAGGGGGAGTACCCCGGCACGAACGCGTGCACCGCCGCCCTCTGGGACGGCGAAGCGCTTTCCGCCGCCCATCGATTCACCCTCAGCGTCAGCGAGGGTCCTCAGGAGGCCGCGTTCGAACGCGAGCCGGAGGCATCACCCACGATCGCAACCGTCACCTGCATGCCGTTCGTCCGGGAGGGCGTCTTCCCAGATCCCCTTCCCCCGACGGGTTCATCGCCGGACTCGCCCCTGGAGACGCAGCCACACTCCTTCCCGCTCGGGTTCTCCGCCTATCTCCCCGAGGAATGGCACGCCTTGCAGTTCGAGGGTACCGGCCGCGTTTCCGTTCAGGGCGTCGCGTTCAGCAACGAGCCGCTGCAGGCCGGACCTGACGGCATGTATCCCGACCTCTCGGAACTGTTCCCAGACGGCGTGGCCTTGATCGTGACCCATCGTGAGGGAGGGCCCGCCCCCGACCACCAGTCGGACGACTCGACGTTTCCGCTCCGCTGGGACGACTTCCAGGCGATTCCCGGCGGACTCGTCGTCGGCAGCACGCTCGACTTCCGCGCGAACGGCACGGACTTCACTCTAGACCTCGCGGTCCGCGCCGACGCGCCAGAGGACCTGGTCGAGACTCTCCAGGCGATCGTGGCGTCGATCGAGCCGCTCCCGCTGACCGAGGGCGAGCGCCTCCCGAGCGGATACGTCGTGGTGGACGCGAGCCGCGTGGAGCAGGAGCGCTCGATGGCCGTGTTGGACCTTGACGAGGGGCCGTTCATGCTGATCCACGCGCCGGGCGGCTATTACGCCCTGGACCTCCCTTCAGAGGTACCGCCCTCGTCCGAGTTCATCTGGGAGGAGGCGACGCAAGAGTTCGTCTGGACCCAGGACGGCCAGGTGTACGCGCGATACGACCGGGCAGGCGTGCCTGTCCTGGTGCCCCCGGGCGTGCGGCTCGCGTCCCTCGAGATCCACCCCGTGATCCGAGCCTGGGATGGCGAGCATCTGTTGCTGCACCCGCGTGCGTCGTATGCGCCCCTGCCCGCGGGCATGTGGAAGCAGGCTGATTGAGAGGAGTCCCGCGGCGCGGATGAGGAGGTGCCGTCACCGGGCCCCTCTGGACGAGTTTGGGGGAACGCGAGAAGCGTTGTGCGGCCCAAGCGCTTCGTGCATCGAGCGCGTTTACCCTGCTGGCGCGCACCTGCTGGCGCGCCGGGAGGGAGTCGAACCCCCAACCTTCTGATCCGTAGTCAGATGCTCTGTCCATTGAGCTACCGGCGCAACGCACCCAAGGGTAGCACCGAGCGCGAGAGCGGCTGATGGACCGTGGTCGGGCTCTGCGGCATCAGTCCTTGGGGCCGTTCCCCTGGGTCCACCCCTCGTGCTGACCGTTGTCGTCGTGCTTCGGCGGCTTGTTCTCCCACCCCTTCGCGTGACCGGGCGGGTGTGTTCCCTCCGTGTCCGTTGGCGGCGGAGACCCGTCCGGCGGCGAAGGACCTTCCTGCGGCGGAGAGTCGTCCGCGGGACCCTCGTTCGGAGCCGAGGGCGGGGTGTCCGGCCTGACGTCGATGGCTTGACGAGGCACGGCCACCACCGGCGGAGCCGGCGTCTTCGGGCTCTGGTCGGCAGGAGACGCGACATCCGAAGGCGGGATCGAGGCGGGTGGCAGCAGCGGCGCCGCCGAGACGGACGGCGGCGTGGAGGGGATCACGTCCGTGCTTTCGGGCGCGGGCGAGGCCCCGCCGAGGATCATCACGGCAACGGCCGCGGCGACGACCGTGCCTGCCGTACCAGCGGCCAGGGCATGACCTCCGTGGTGCGACAGGCGCGCAAGGCGGGGAGCCGGTGCGGGGGTGAACCCCGGGACCGCCGCGACCGCGGCCACGCCACCGGCCGCGAGCGCCTGGATCAGCCGGGCCAGGACCGTCCCGGTCACGCCCCGGTCGATGTGTCCGAGGGCTCCGGCCGGCGTGCGGTCGCCGATGACGATGATCGCCGCGTCCGGCGCGAGCTCCCGGACGGGCTCGAGCGTCTCGCATAGGTCGGCCTCGACGACGATCGCGTCCGGGTCGCCGTTGCCGACGGCGACGATCAGATCGGCCTCCGAATCGACGACCGCCACGACGTCGAACCCGCTCGACCCGAGTCGAGATTCCACGTTGCCGACGTCACCCGCGGTGATGACACGCAGGCGCGCCGACGCGTCGGGAACCACCGTCAACGCGGGCCGCGTCATCCTCACCGCCAGTCGCTCCGAGCGGGCGGCCTGCATCGCCCCTCCCGCCGCACCCAATATGGACCTTCCGACGGACGGCGTCGAGTCGCCCCTGTGGCCTACGGCACAACGCCGTAGGTCGGCGACCGGCGGTGCGATCCAGCGTCGGTCCGCGGGCCCTAAGCACGAGGATGGTAGGAGGATTCGAACCACGGGCGCATCGTGAACCGGGGCTCGGCGCGCTCGAGCTCAGAGCGTCAGACCAGGCTCGCGAGGTCCTCGATCATCCGGTGGGCGACCGTGTCGTGGCGTCCATCCCACGGCTCGCCGGAGCGACGGATGTACCGCGTGTCGATGCCGAGCGCGGCCGCGCCGTCGAGGTAC
>DAIUEM010000015.1:0-4442 GCA_036845105.1 Actinomycetota bacterium
CCCTGTGTAACGGTTCAACTTGCCACCCAATGATTCCGCGAGGGGGTCTCGTGTTCCGTAAGGGCGACACGGTTGTGCATCCTGAGCATGGTGCTGCAGTGATCGAGGAGCTCTGCGAGCGCGAGTTCCTGGGAGAGCGACGCAAGTACTTCAAGCTCCGGGTGTCGTACGGCGACCTGACGCTCATGATCCCGGTCGACAGCACTGAGGAGGTCGGGCTGCGCCAGGTCGTGAGCAAGAACGAGGTCAAGAAGGTCCTGAACGTCCTCCGCGAGGACGAGTCGAAGATGGCGGCGAACTGGAGCCGCCGATTCAAGAACAACATCGAGAAGCTCCGTTCGGGCGACATCTACCAGGTGGCCGAGGTCGTCCGGAACCTGTCGATTCGCGAGCGCGAGCGTGGGCTCTCGGCGGGCGAGAAGCGCATGATCCAGAAGGCCCGCCAGATCCTCGTTTCCGAGCTCACGTACGCGACCGGAGGCACGGAGGAGAAGGCCGAGGCCCTGATTGACAAGGTCCTGGACGAGTCCCACGGCGCGCGGGTCCTGCAGGGCGCGTAGCCCCATCCGAACGCGGGGCGCGTTCGCGCGTCGGGGGTCGACCGCGCCGGTCAAGTGAGTCGGTCGACGCGTCGAGGCATCAAGGGAGATGTCTTGGCGTACGCGTGACCGCGAGACCGGACCGGGGCCGCATGGCGAGTCCCGGCTACCTCGAGGTGCCGGAGGACGCCTGGTCGAGTTCGTCCGCCTGATCTTCGTCATCCTGTTCGCCGCCGCCGGCTACATCGTCGCGACCCGGATGGGACAGGCGAGCACGTCTCGGACGCTGGTCGGGGTCGTGCTCGGGATCTCGACGGGGTTCGTGCTCGGCGGGGTCCTCGGCCGCCAGACGGTGTCCGCCGTGACCTCGGTCGAGCAGCAGCTGCGGCGCGTCCCGGCGGCCGAGATCGTAGCTGGCGCGGCCGGTCTGATCGCCGGCCTCGCGACGGCCGCGCTGCTGTCGGTGCCCATCTTCCGTCTCCCGCCGCTCGCCGCGTGGACGAGCGTGGCGTTCATGTACGTGACGCTCGCGTACGTCGGCTATCGGATCGGGCGGGCCAAGCACGGGGAGCTGTTCGACCTGATCGGCCTGAAGCCGAGGGCGTCCGGTGTCGCCCGCGGTGAGGTATCCGTCGTGGACACCAGCGCGCTCATCGATGGCCGGATCGTCGACCTCGTGACGACGGGGTTCTGGACCGGGGACCTGCTGATCCACAGCGCCGTGCTCCGGGAGCTCCAAGCGATCGCCGACTCCTCGGACGCCAAGCGCCGTGGGCGCGGGCGCCGAGGCCTGGACGCCGTGGCCGAGCTCCAGCGGGCGAAGACCGTGGACGTCCACCTGGTCGAGGAGGACGGCGTGTTCGACGTGGACGCGGCGCTCGTGCGGCTCGCGCGCGATCGCGGCGCGTCCCTCCTCACCGCGGACCACAACCTGTCCAAGGTCGCGCAGGCGCTCTCGGTCCCCGTCCCGAACCTGAATCGGCTGGCCGCCGCCTTCCGGACGCCGGTGGGCGTCGGCGACGAGATCGTGGTCGAGCTCGTCAAGGACGGGCGCGAGCACGGGCAGGCCGTCGGCTACCTCGAGGACGGCACGATGGTCGTCGTCGAGCGCGCCGACGAGCACATCGGCGCCGAGGTGCCGATCCAGGTCCGCAACGTGATCCAGACGGCGACGGGCCGGATGGTCTTCGCGGTCCTGCGCTGAGTCGGCCCCGCCCGCCACGAGCAAGTACGCTGCCCCCGTGCGTGACGCCGTCGCGATCGTGCTCGCCGCGGGCTCGGGCGAGCGGCTCGGGCTCGAGACGCCGAAGGCGTTCGTGGCGCTCCGCGGCCGGCCGATCCTCGCGCGTGCCGTCGCAGCCGCCCTCGCGTGCCAGGGCGTCGGGAGCGTCGTCGTGACGGCGCCCTCCGGGGCCGAGGACCTGGCCCACGCGATCGTCGAGCCCCTCGGCGCTCACGCCGTCGTGACCGGCGGGGCGACCCGGCACGCGTCCGTGCGCGCCGCGCTGCGGCTGGTGCCCGACGAGGTGGACACGATCCTGTGTCACGACGCCGCCCGCGCGCTCGCGACCTCGGCGCTGTTCGCCGCCGTGCTCGGGGCGCTCGAGGGCTGGGACGGCGTCGTGCCGGTGGTGCCGGTCTCCGACACGGTGAAGCGGGTGCGGGAGGGCGCCGTCGTCGGGACCGAGCCGCGCGAGGACCTGGCGCTCGCGCAGACGCCGCAGGCCTTCAAAGCTCTGGCGCTCCGCGACGCGCATGCGCGTGCCGCGGAGGCCGACGTGGAGTTCACGGACGATGCGGCGGCGCTCGAGTGGGCGGGGTACCGCGTCCGGACCGTGCCGGGCGAGCCGCACGCCTTCAAGATCACGACCGCCGGCGATCTCGCCCGCGCCGAGCGGGTGCTCTCGGAGGCCCGTCCGTGACCGAGCCGAGGATCGGGCTCGGGTTCGACGTCCACCCGCGCGCGAGCGAGCCCCGGCCCCTGTTCCTCGGCGGCGCGCGGTTCGAGGACGACGTGAACGGTCTCGCCGGTCACTCGGACGGCGACGCCGTGTGCCACGCGCTCGCCGACGCGCTCCTCGGCGCCGCAGGGCTCGGCGACGTGGGGGAGCACTTCCCCGAGGACGACCCGAAGATGGAGGGCATCCCCGGGCTCGAGCTGCTGTCTCGCACGGTGGCGAAGGTCCGGGGGCATGAGCTCGCCCCGGTATCGGCCGACGTCACGATCGTCGCCGAGCGGCCTGCCATCGGCCCGCGGCGCGACGAGATCCGTCGGCACCTCGCCGCCACGCTCGGCGTGCCGCCCGAGCGCGTCTCGGTGAAGGCCACCCGTCCGGAGGGGCTCGGCCTCACCGGAGACGGGGCGGCGTGCATCGCCCTCGCGGTCGTGACGGGCTCGTGAGCCGGGGCGAGGTCGTCTCGGGCCGACGGGCCGCGCTCGAGGCCGTGCGCTCGGGTCGGGCGTCGGAGGTGCTCGTCGCTGCGGGCTCGCGGGACACCCCGGGGCTCAGGGAGCTCCGCGAGGCGGCGCGGGAGGCGGGGGTGCCGCTGCGCACGGCGCCGAGCGACGAGCTCGACCGCCTGGCGCCGGACCACCACGGCGTGGTCGCGCGCGCGGCGAGACCGCGCGAGCTGTCCGAGCGCGACCTGTCGACCTGGCCGTTCGAGGAGGACGCCCTGGTGGTCGTCCTCGACGGCGTGATGGATCCCCAGAACCTCGGCGCGGCGGCGCGCTCGGCCGAGGCCGCAGGCGCCGCGTTGCTCGTGACCCGCGTCCGGCGCTCGGCCGCGGTGAGCGCGGCGGCGGTCCGGGCCTCGGCGGGCGCGTTGCTGCACCTGCAGCACGCGAGGGTCGCGAACGTGACGAAGGCGCTCGGCCGGCTCCAGGACGCCGGGTTCTCCGTCGTCGGCCTCGACGGCAGCGCGGAGGCCAGCGTGTACGACGAGCCGTGTCCGTCCGGGCGGGTGGCGCTCGTGGTCGGCGGGGAGGGCCGGGGACTCTCCAGGCTGGTCCGCGAGCGCTGCGACTCGCTCGTGGCGCTCCCGATGGCCGGCCGGGTGTCCTCCCTGAACGCCTCGGCCGCTCTGGCCGCGGTGCTGTACGCGTACGTCGTGCCGTCCCGACGGCAGGCCCGGGCGTAGACTCGGCGTGCGCCGGCGTAGCTCAGTGGCAGAGCAGCTGTCTTGTAAACAGCAGGTCGTCGGTTCGAATCCGACCGCCGGCTCCACACTGCCTGGCTCAGGGCGCAGTACTCCGCGACCGAGGAACATGAGGTGGGTCGATCACGCCTGCGCGGTGAGCCGGAGGGAACGTGAAGGCATCGGGACGGTGGCTATGGGCGCTCCCGGTCCTGTTGGTCGTGGGGATCGTCCTGATCGCGGACTCCCTGTGGTCCGACGACCCGGGGGACAAGGCACGGTCGGCGCCGACCGAAGCGCCCTCACCCACCTCGGTCATCGCGTCGCCGACCGCGTCACCGTCGGCCGAGGCGACCGCACCCTCACCGACCCCTTCCACTCCGACACCGACCGCCACGCCGACGGCATCACCGACAGCCACGCCGGCGCCAGAGAAGTGGTCGTTCTGCAAGCACGTCTCGGAGGTCGACGATCTCCGGCGCGCGGTGCTGAGGGGTACGAAACCGCCCCGAGCGCTCGTCGAGCAGGCCGAGGAGCTCGAGGCGCATCTCACCGCTCCCGAGCTCGACCACCTGAACGACGTCGTCGGGCGTCTGAAGCGTGCGATCCTCGACGCCGGCGAGAGGTACCCCTCGGACTTCGAGGTGCAGGGCTGGGCCGAGGCGCTCGACCTCGTCTCGACCACGGCTGAGGTCAGGCTCGGCTGCAGGGCGTCGCGATAGCAGCCGAGGACCGCAGATCCGCGCTCCGTCAGGGTACGATTTC